>NZ_JBSIFD010000011.1:0-210270 GCF_053615495.1 Comamonas sp. HJ-2
CTAGGGTTAATGCGTGGGTCAGATTGAGATGGAAAAACCGGGGGCTAGTGGGTCACTTCTGGGTGGAAATCAACACTTTGTCAGAGTGGTGCGGTATATGCCTGACTCGGTACCGCCTCCGACATACTCCGCAGCTTATCCTTTCAAGGGGAATGTGGACCGTTGGCAGGAGATCGAATTTCGCGTATCCCATCTGCTGATCTGGACAGGTGCTGTCGATCAGGGAACCGACGCTATGGACGATCCGCAAAGAGGCGGCTTTCACATGCGTGGGTTTCATGGGGTGACGCCAGAGAGCGAGACGACTTGCCACTACTTCTGGACCATGGCGACCAATCCGATCAAGGACATAGAGGAAGTCAAACGCAAGGTTCTGGAGCAAACCGAGCTCACCTTTGACGAGGACAAGGTCGTGATTGAAGCGCAGTATCAGAACATGATTCGCTTCGGGCCTAAGTCCATGATCGATATCCATGTTGACGTGGGAGCGAATCGCGCTCGACGGATTATTGAGAGATTAATGGTTTAACTCCCTATGCGAAAGGCATGGGTTGTTTGGGCTCAATCCTCTCAAGTACACCTCTGCATCAACGGTAATCAGCGGGTATCTATCTCGCGCCTGATCGCCACCTAAATCCGCTTCAGAAAACCCAGATGGACTGCTTTAGCTATGAGCAGGCTCAGACGAAGGCCAAGCTACGCCTGACGTAGCAATTTATAAAAGGAGACAACCATGAACTCTTCAGTCGTGGGGAAAATGGATGATGAGCCAATGTCTGCATATCAATGGTTTGTCATCGCACTATGCTTTCTCATCAATATGCTTGATGGGTTTGATGTGCTGGTGATGGCTTTCACGGCTGCGTCGGTCGCCAGTCAATGGGCGTTGAGTGGCGTACAGCTGGGCTATTTACTCAGTGCAGGGCTTGTGGGTATGGCCCTGGGTTCGCTGGTTATCGCGCCTTGGGCTGACAGGATAGGCCGACGACCGCTCATCATGCTGTGTATTGCGATTGCTGGCATCGGCATGCTGGCATCTGCATATGCACAGTCCGCCGTTCAACTGGGTGCGCTGCGACTGTTCACCGGTTTGGGCATCGGAGGCATTCTAGCCAGCAGTTATGTGATCGCTGGCGAGTATGCATCTAGTCGCTGGCGCGGTTTGGCCATCAGTTTGCAAGCCACGGCATATGCCTTGGGGGCCACTATTGGGGGGCTGATTGCAACGCAACTGATCCCTAGCCTGGGCTGGCGATCAGTATTCCTGTATGGCGGGGTGGCGACATTGGTGACTTTGCCAGTCATGTTTTTGTGGTTGCCTGAATCGTTGGATTTCCTGATTGCTAAGCGTCCCTCCAATGCGCTTGGGAAGATGAACATCATTCGATTGAAAGTAGGACTGGAGCCTCTGGCGCAAATGCCCGCTTTCAATCAATCGACGGCAACAGCAGGAGCGAACCGTGTTGCCAGCTTGCTTGCACCTGGACTTGCCGCGTCTACCTTGCTGATTTGGGCCGCCTTTTTTATCGTTATGTTCGGCTTTTACTTTGTGATGAGCTGGACCCCGAAGTTGCTGGTGACGGCGGGATTGTCCAACCAGCAAGGTATCACTGGTGGCGTTCTGCTCAATGTGGGAGGCATTGTCGGTACTTCGCTAATTGGTTTCCTGGCAGCAAAGTACCGACTGTCCCGGGTACTCATGCTCTATCTCATCATTAACGCTGCATTGATGTGCACATTTGTGAGCCTGCTTGGCAACTTGGGAATGGCATTCGCGACCGCCCTGGCTATTGGTGTGTTTGTCAACGGATGCGTTGCTGGACTCTATGCTTTGACACCGAACATCTATACCGCGACACAGCGCGTCACGGGACTGGGGTGGGCAATCGGCGTGGGGCGCATCGGCGCTATTGTCTCGCCATTGGTCGCGGGCAAGCTCATTGACGCCAGTTGGAGGCCTGACCAGCTCTTTTCGCTCTATGGTCTTGTCTTCTTGGGTGCTGCATTAGCCGTTTATCAACTACAGCGCAGGAATACTGCTTCAACTGCGCCTCAGCCATTGGTGATGCATGATGCCCCTGAAACAGCCGATTGATATGAACTTCTGACCGCCTGCTCCTGGCCGGTAGCACTGGTTCGTGGACCTCGCTACCTACGGCGCGATTGGCTCTGGATCACGCCACAGCCCGACTTTGCGTGCCATGGCCTCTTGCTCGGCAAACTCATACTGTCCACGCGCCTGGGGAGACTGTTCGTGGCCACAGGCGCGGTACCACCGGGCCATGCCTTGGGTGATCATGGCCAAGCCGGCATCGAGCGTGCGTGGCCCGCTGGGTGCCGATGCAGGCGTCACCCAAACAGAGCAGATCTGTCGCTGGAACCGATCTGTCTTGGTGCAGCGCAGTTCTGCCTCCTTAAGAAATGTCAGCTCAGCCAATGCTTGTCGGGCGCTCTCGCCGAATGGTTGCTTGCGCTCGGGTGCATCGATGCCCTGCAGCCTGACCGTGATCTGCTCATAAGCGCCAGGCTCACCACAGCGCGCGGTCAGGGTGCGACCGTCTGAGATGCCGATGACGAGGCAGAGAAGGGTGGCTGCAAGCATGGCTTCAGTCTATTGGGCAAGAAAAAGGCCCGCAACGCGGGCCAATCATCAATCCAGATAGATGCACAAGTTGTTGATCTCAATTGCCTGCGATGCCCGGCTTTGTTTGATTCTTCAGGCCATCTTCGTGGCTGGAAAGCAAGCAAATCAACAGCTTGTGTGTGTAAAGGTGTCTGCAAATGCCACCGGCTCGTCATCCTGAACCGGGGGTTCAGGTGGGCAAGAGCAACCTATCGTTGGGTTCATCTGACGCGAGACGATCACGCTCAATAGGTGATTTATCAAGCCCATGCTCGTTGAGCATTGGTTCAAGGAAATATAAAAACCGGCAGATTTGCAGACGGTTTTATTCTAACGGGTATTGGCAGTCGCGCGGAGGTCATGACTGCTTTGCTGCTGAGGTTACCCGATCAGAGCAGCCTGGCGTCAGCATCCAGTGCCTGATCGAGCTTGAGCACCAGTTGCTCGGCAAGCTCCTGCTGGCGCTGCAGCTCAGCCTGGGCGGCCTCATTGACCTCGGCGGGGGCGAGCTGCTCCTGAGCAAGCGCCTGCATTTCTGCCTGGGCGTTGGCCATAAGGGCTTGCTGGGCATCGCGGTCAAGCACGTCGAAAGCCATGTTGAGGGCTGCCAGCACTGCCACGCGCTCGCGCGAGCGGACCTTGCCGCTGTCGCGGATGCGGTTCATGGCTTCGTCCACGCGGCGAACGGCTTCCTGCACACGTTCTTCTTGACCATCGGGGCAGGTCAGCACATAGCTTTGCTGCATGATTTGCACATCGATCTGCTTCATGGGCGTCAGTGGCGGGTCTGGTGATGGAGGGTGACGACTGTCACTCTCCCTGGTTGGCGGGCAGGCGTTCGATCAAGGCATCGACGCGCGCACGTGCGGCCTGCAGGCGCAGACGCAGCAAATCGCGCTCTTGCGTCAGAGCGATGACCTGATCGGTGAGCAGGGTGTTGGTGCGCTGCAGTTCCTCGTGGCGCACCAGCAGACGCTCTACGCGCTCGGCAATGAGATCAAGAGAGGGCTGGGTGGTCATAGACTCTGCCATTGTAGGTCTTGCAGTCCGTGGGTGAGTATAAATGTGCAGGCAAATTCAGCAGTTTGTGCAGGAGCACAGGCTGCTTGACTGCCGCAATCGTAAAACTGCAATATTTCTCTCAAAATCGTAGCGTGCTGCACAAGTTCTGTGTACCTCAAACGCATATTTAAGGTAAAAAATCGTCACCTGAGCCGCGCTCGGTTACTCCGAATGAAGGATCTGCGCCGCGTAGCGCTCATTACAATGGGCGCCTGTTGGTGCTCGAGGCCGCTTTTCTGTGGTCTCAGTTCAACGGGAAGCAGGGAGGTGCTGGCCAGACACACTGGCACACCGAACCTGCGCTGCCCCCGCAACGGTCGGCGAATGGAGTGCGTAGCACTCCTCCTTTTCCATTCATAGCCACTGGCGCTTGCGTGCTGGGAAGGCTGGCAAAAGGAAGAATCGCCTAGCCCGGATACCGGCCAACATGGGTTGCCTGCATTCTGTGCAGGTATGTTTGCTCAATGTCGGCGGGTTGGCTGGGTTGGGCGCTTTCTTGCAGATTTCTCATGCCTAGAGTTTCCTCGCCAGTGCGCAGCGTGGCGCCATTTTCCCGCACCCGTGTAGCAGTTGCGGCTGTGCTTTTTTTTGCTTCTTTCTCTAGTCTGAGTACCCATGCGCAAACTGCGGGGGGACGTCAGCTGGCTGAGATCGTCGTCACTGGCAGCCGTGCTGAGGCTTCTGTGGACCAGCTGGCGGCAGATGTGACCGTAATTGACACCAAGAAGATTGAGCGTGCGGTTGGCAGCAGCCTGCCAGAGCTACTCCAGCGTGAGGCCGGGCTGCAGATGAGCAGCAATGGTGGCCTTGGGAAGGAGACTAGTGTCTTCACACGTGGCACGGAGAGTCGCCACACTATTTTGCTGGTGGATGGTGTGCGTTATGGTTCTGCGACTAGCGGTGGTCCTTCTTGGAGCAATATTCCGCTGGCTTCCATTGAGCGCATTGAAGTGATCAAGGGCCCCGCTTCATCCTTGTACGGCAGCGATGCGGTGGGCGGGGTGGTGCAGATTTTCACCAAAAAGGGGGTGGGTGATAAGCCTTTCAACCCCTACGCCAGCGTGACGCTTGGAAGCGATCACTTTGCACAGGCTGCCGCAGGTCTGAGTGGTTCGCATCAAGGCTGGAACTATTCGCTGAATGCCCAGCGTACGACGGAGCATGGCTTCTCTTCGACTAACCCTAAAGTGCCATACGGCAACTTTAATCCGGACCGTGATCCTTTTCGTCAAAGCTCACTCAATGCCTCCTTGGGCTACGAGATCAACCCCAATTGGCGCGTAGATGGCAGCGTGCTCTATTCCGAGGGTGTCAATCATTTCGATGACGGCCCGGGCGTGGATACACGCAGCGCTCTGCGTTCCCAAGTCAGCACGGCATCTGTCACAGGCAGGATCTTGCCGGATTGGAAGTCCAAGTTCACCATTAGTCATTCGCGCGATGAAAGCAATGCCATCGCGTCGGCCCAGTCGTACAACTTGCCTGGTCTGTTTGCAACGACACAGCGCCAGTACCAATGGCAAAACGATATCGCTACGCCTGTGGGTCTGGTGGTGGCGGGTCTGGAGCGTCTTGAGCAAGAGGTCAAGAGCAGCACCAAATACTCGGTGACCGAGCGGACAGTGAACTCCGGTTTTGTGGGTCTGACCGGTGAAAAAGCAGGCCATAGCTGGCAGGCGAATCTGCGCAGAGACGACAACTCCCAGTTCGGCAGCAAGAATACCTGGGGTGTTGGATATGGATTGCAGCTGAGCTCTCAATGGCGGATGCATGCGTCCCACGGAACCAGCTTTGTCGCGCCGACTTTCAATCAGTTGTACTGGCCTGACTATGGCTCGCCGGACCTTAAGCCGGAGCAGGGACGCAACACTGATGTAGGAGTGACTTGGAGCGAGGGCGGTCACTCTGTGAAGCTGGTCCGCTTTGATAATCGTATTCGTGGCTACATCGCGAACACCACCAAGCCAGAGAACATTCCTCGCAGTCGTATCAAAGGTTGGACCTTGGGGTATAGCGGCCAGTTCATGGGCTGGACCCTGCGTGCTGACTACGATCAGCTTGACCCGCGCAACAGCCTGACTGGCACGCTGCTGCCACGTCGTGCGCGCCATGTGACGCGGCTGTCGGCGGACAAGGATTGGGGTGGCTGGACCTTTGGCGCTTCTGCCCAGTCTGTGGGCAAGCGCTATGACGACGTTAAAAACACACCAGAAAAGCTACTGGGTCAATACACAACCGTGGACTTGTATGCCAGCTACCGTCTGGACAAGGACTGGACGCTGTCTGCCAGGGTATCCAACCTTACGGACAAGGACTACACCACGGCCTATGGCTACAACACGCGCGGCCGTGCAGGTTATCTGACCTTGCAGTGGCAGCCGCGATGAGAGGTGACCAGTGCAATCGAGGTGTTTGCAATGACTGAGATCACGCGCTGCCCGGCGCTGCTGATCAGTGCTCCGGCCTCCGGCCAGGGCAAGACCACCATCACGGCTGCCCTGGCTCGCCTGCATGCACGCCAGGGACGCAAGGTGCGCGTATTCAAGTGCGGGCCGGATTTTCTGGACCCCTATTGGCACGAGCTGGCCAGCGGTTCGCCCGTGCATTCGGTGGATTTGTGGATGACGGGCGAGGGGGATGTGCGCCAGCGTCTGAATGAGGCGGCCCAGGAGGCCGATCTGATTCTTGTCGAAGGTGTGATGGGCTTGTTCGACGGCAACTTCAGCGCTGGCGATCTGGCGCAACTGCTGGGTCTGCCTGTGCTGGCCGTGGTCGATGCCTCGGCCATGGCGGGCACTTTCGGGGCGCTGGCCTATGGCTTGCAGCATTACCAGGGCGGTCTGCGCTGGGCCGGCATGCTGGCCAACCGCGTGGCCACGGCTCATCATGCCGATCTGCTCAGGCAAGGCCTGCGCGACCAGTCGCTGTGGCTGGGTGCCATGCCCGGTGTGCAACTGGGCGATGCAGCGGTCAAGGCCAAGTCAGCAGCGCTGCTGCCCGAGCGCCACCTGGGCCTGATCGCAGCCCACGAGCTCGGCGATGCCTTGGAGCGCCTGGACGCTGCGGCCGACGCCCTGGCCCAGACTCCCCTGGGGCAACGGGGCTGGAGCTCGGACGATGGTCAGCCCAGCTGGCAGGACTGGAACGTGGACTTTGCAGCGCCCGACATGGCCGGCGATCAAGCTCGGCTGGAGCCCTGGCTGGGCGGGCGTCGCATTGCCATCGCGCGCGATGCGGCGTTTTCCTTTATTTATCCCGCCAATCTGGACTGTCTGCGTGCCATGGGGGCCGAGTTGTGCTTTTTCTCGCCGCTGGCTGGCGATGCGCTGCCACCCTGCGATGCGATCTGGCTGCCCGGCGGCTATCCGGAGCTGCATGCCCGGGCCTTGCATGAGAACCGGCCGTTGCGCGACGGCCTTGCCGAGCATATGGCGCAGGGCAAGCCGGTCTGGGCCGAGTGCGGCGGCATGCTGGCCCTGTGTGATGGAGTAACTGCCCTGGACGGCAGCACCCAGCCCATGTGGGGGCTGCTGCCAGGTCAGGTTGTGATGCAGAGCCGGCTTGGCGGTCTGGGCATGCAGCAGCTGGCGCTCGATATGGGCTTGCTGCGCGGCCATACCTTTCACTACACAAGGCTGGAGACGGCCATGCCGGTGCTCACGTGCAGCAGCCGTCCCGGCGCAGCCGTACAGGCAGACCGTGGCGAGGCACTTTATCAATATGGCAGTGTGCGGGCCAGTTACTTTCATGCCTGGTTTCCGTCCTGCCCGGCAGCGGTGGCGTCGCTTTTTGGCGCAACAATCGAAGACTGGGCCTTTTGTCCATCACCACCATGAGCCCTGCAAGCACCACCTCCTTCGTCATGCCGCGTACTCAGCTGATTCTGGGCGGGCAAAAAAGCGGTAAATCCCGTCGTGCAGAGCTGCTGGCGCGCCAGTGGCTGCAGATGGATGCCGGGAATCAGGCTGCGCTGGTGGCGACCGGCCAGGCCTGGGATACGGAAATGAGCGAGCGCATTGCGCGCCACCAGCGCGACCGCGCCGAGCGCGTGCCAGGCATGTTGACCATAGAGGAGCCTCGCGAGCTGGCCCAGGTGCTGGCCCAGCACAGCAGCCCGCAGCGCCTGCTGGTGATTGATTGCCTGACCTTGTGGCTGACAAACTGGTTGATGCCGGTGCAGACCGGGAATTCTGAAGACAGCCCATCTCCAGCTCCGGACTGGCAATCACAGCTAGCTCTCTTTCTGAAAGCGCTTGGCGAAGCTGCCGGCCCCGTGATTCTGGTCGGCAACGAAATCGGTCTGGGCGTGATTCCCATGGGGCGCGAAGTGCGCGCATTTGTCGATGCGCTGGGCTTGCTCAATCAGCAGGCGGCAGCGCATTGCGAAAGCGTCACGCTGATGTGCGCCGGCTTGCCTCTGGCGTTGAAAGGGCCGCAGGCATGAGGGCCACCGTAAAACAGTTTGCCGCTGCTGCGCTGCTTGTTTGCGGCCTGGCCGGGGCTTTGTCGGTGGCGGCGCAGTCCGTGCAGATCACCGATGCACGTGGCGCGCAGGTGCAATTGGCCAAACCGCCGCAGCGCATCGTCAGCCTGCTGCCCTCGCTGACCGAGAGCCTGTGCGCGCTGGGCGGTTGCGAGCGTCTGGTGGGGGTGGATCGCTATTCCAATTGGCCGGCCCATGTGAAGACCGTGCCCGTGGTTGGGGGCGGGCTGGATCCGAATATCGAGGCTATTGTGGCGCTAAAGCCAGATTTGGTGCTGGTTTCCATGGCATCACGGGCCATTGCGCGAATGGAGGCGCTGGGCCTCAAGGTGGTGGCGCTGGAGCCGCGCACCCACGAGGAAGCGCGCACCGTGATGCAGAAAATAGGTCAGCTGCTCGCCTTGCCGCCCACACAGGGCGCAGACCGCGTCTGGGCCGGGATCGAAGCCGACCTGAACAAGGCCGCTGCCAGCGTGCCCGAAGCCATGCGCGGTCAGCGCGTGTACTTTGAAGCCAGTCGCGGCCCGTATGCCGCCGGTGAAAAATCCTTTATCGGCCAGACACTGACGCGGCTGCATCTGCGCAACGTGGTCGACGCCAGGCAAGGGCCGTTTCCGCGCCTGAATCCCGAATATGTGGTCAAGCAGGACCCAGACCTGTTGATGGCCGGTGAGCGCTCCTGGAAAAATGGCATGCCCGAGTATCCGGGCTGGGCGCAAATGCGAGCCGTGAAGCAGGGGGCTATTTGCTCCTTTACGCCCGAGGAATCCGACATTTTGGTGCGCCCAGGCCCCCGCATGGCCGAAGGCGCGCAGCTTATCGCCCGATGCCTGAAGGGACTGGCCGCCAAGCAGGGCAAGAGTCAATGAGCGACAAGCCCTCAGGCAGCACTCATGCTCCCTATATACAGGCAGGTATTGCCGCGCCCTGGCTGCTGATCTGGCTGGCGCTGGCTGCAACTGTGCTGGTCCTGCTGGGCGCGGGAGTTGGCAGCACGGGTTTTGAGAGCGTACTCAATGCCCACCAAGACCCGCTAGCCTGGCAGATCGTGATGGATATTCGTCTGCCGCGCACGGTGGTGGCCCTCCTAGCCGGAGGCCTGCTGGGGCTGGCCGGAGCGGTGGCGCAGGGCGTGTTTCGCAACCCCCTGGCCGATCCTTATTTGCTGGGCAGTGCCTCGGGCGCATCGCTGGGCGTGGCGCTGGCCATGGGAGCTCTGGGCGTTTCGCCTTTTGCGCTGACCGGGCTGGCGCGCTGGGGCGTGACGGGTGCCGCTTTTGCCGGTGCTGTGCTTGCCGTGGTGCTGACCCTGGTGCTGGCCAAGGGCGTGCAGAACACCATGCGACTGCTGCTGGCCGGCGTGGTGGTGGGCGTGGTGCTGGGGGCCGTGGCGTCGCTGGTGGTGCTGATGAATCCCGATATTTTGCAGGCCATGCAGTCCTTCATGCTGGGCAGCACAGCCTTTGCGGGCTGGCCTGCCTGCAGGCTGATGCTGTGGGTGCTGCTGCCCACGCTGGTGCTGTCATGGAGTCTGAGCCGCGTGCTCGACGGGCTGGCACTCGGCGAGGCCACGGCCCATAGTCTGGGTCTGCCGCTGGCGCCGTTGCGTCTGCTGCTGATCGTGCTGCTGGCGCTGGCCACGGGCACCGCCGTGGCGCAGACCGGTTTGATCGCTTTTGTAGGCCTGGCTGCGCCCCATCTGGTGCGTTCCATGGTGCGCGCGCTGCACCGCTGGCTGCTGGTGCTAAGCAGTCTGATGGGGGCGGTGCTGCTGCTGGCCGCCGACCTGCTGGCGCGATGGTTGATCGCACCGCAGGAGCTTCCCGTGGGGGTGCTGACGGCGGTGCTGGGAGGCAGCTATCTGCTCTGGCTGATGCACAAGCGTGGCGCCATGCCGTCTGGAGAGGGCGCATGAGCAGCAATATCGAGACTGGAATCGCGTTGGCGACCGAGGCTCTGAGCGTGCAGCTGGGCGAGCGCGGGGTGCTGCGCCAGATCAGCCTGCGCATTCCCCGGGGTCGCTGGACGGCCATCGTTGGCCCCAATGGCGCGGGTAAATCCACGCTGCTGCGCGCCATGGCCGGCATGCGTGCCGCCAACCAGCGGCAAAGCGGCGCGGTGCTTTTGCAGGGCCGTGAGCTGGGCGACTGGAATGGCCGCGAGCGTGCCAAGGCCCTGGCCTGGCTGGGCCAGAATCAGCCTGTTGCGGCTGATATGGCCGTGTATGACGTGGTCATGCTGGGGCGTTTGCCCCACCAGGGTTGGCTGGCTCCGGCCTCGAACGCCGACCGGCAGGCCGTGGAGCAGGCGCTGCGCCAGACCCATGCCTGGGACTGGCGCCAGCGCAGCATAGGCCAGCTATCGGGAGGTGAACGTCAGCGCGTGCTGCTGGCAAGGGCCCTGGCCGTGCAGGCACGGACTCTGCTGATGGATGAGCCACTGGCCAATCTTGACCCGCCGCACCAGACCGACTGGATGCTGACGGCCCGCAGTCTGGTGCAGCAAGGCGCGACCCTGGTCAGCGTGCTGCACGAGTTGTCCTTCGCCTTGCTGGCTGACGAAATGGTCGTCATGCAGGCCGGCCGTATCACCCACCAGGGCGCTTGCAGCGATCCCGCCACCCATGCCGCGCTGGAGTCCGTGTTTGACCGGCGCATACAGGTGCGCGAACTCGAGGGCCTGTGGCTGGCCCTGCCGCGCCTGAGCTGAGCTCGGTCGCAATTCTTGATTTTTTGCCCTTTAGTCCTTGATAGACAAGCGAGAGTAGCTATGAATATTGAAACTCCTCCCACCGAGAAGCCTTACGAAAAGCCCGAGGGTGAGCGCCGCGGCCTGATCATCGTCAACACCGGCAATGGCAAGGGCAAGAGCACGGCCGCCTTTGGTCTGGCCTTTCGCGCCACGGGCCGGGGCAAGGCCGTCAAGGTCTATCAGTTCATGAAGGTGCCTACGGCCCGCTTTGGCGAGCACCGCCTGGCCGAGCAGGTCGGTCTGCCCATCGAAGGGCTTGGCGACGGCTTCAGCTGGAAGAGCAAGGACCTCGATCACTCCGCCCAACTGGCGCGTGACGGCTGGGAAAAGGCCAAGGCCGATATTCTCTCGGGCGAGCTGTTTCTGGTCGTGCTCGACGAGATCACCTATCCGCTGATCTATGGCTGGCTGCCACTGCAGGAGGTGCTGGACACGCTCAAGGCACGCCCCAAGGATGTGCATGTCTGCCTGACAGGCCGCCGCTGCCCGCAGGAGATCATCGACATCGCCGACACCGTGACCGAGATGACGCTGATCAAACATGCTTTCCAGGCGGGTATTCCCGCTCAAAGAGGTATCGAAGACTGATGGCTTTTGCCATGTCTGTGGCGCGACAATAGTTCCATGACCGAATCCAAGACCAGCTCTTTCGCGACGATTGCCGCAACGCCTTTCACCGAGGCCGAGCGGGCTGCCGTCTACCGCGCCATCTATGAGCGCCGCGACATGCGTCATTTTGCGGGCGGTAAGGTCCCCGACGAGGTCTTGCTGCGCCTGTTGCGCGCCGCGCATCACGCGCCCAGCGTGGGGTTCATGCAGCCCTGGCGCTTTATTCGGGTCAAGAGTGCCGAATTGCGCTTGCAGATCCACGGTCTGATCGAGGAGGAGCGCGTGCGCACTGCCCATGCTCTGGGCGAACGTGAAGAAGACTTCATGAAGCTCAAGGTCCAGGGCGTGCTCGATGCGGCCGAGGTGCTGGTCGTGGCCATGCCGCCGGGGCGCGAGGCGCATATCTTCGGTCGCCGAACCCTGCCCGAGATGGACATCGCCAGCAGCGCCTGTGCCATCCAGAACCTCTGGCTGGCCGTGCGTGCCGAAGGTCTGGGTATGGGCTGGGTCTCGATTTTCGATCCGCTGGCGCTGGCCCGATTGCTGCAGATGCCTGAAGGTGCCCACCCGCTGGGCGTGCTCTGCCTGGGCCCAGTCGATGCCTACTATGCCGAGCCCATGCTGCAGCAGGAAAAATGGGCCTGCCGTGCGCCTCTGGAAGACATGCTGATGGACGATGTCTGGGACGACTCGCGTGTGGTGGCCGCGGCGACCAAGGGCAAGCCGGGCAGCGGGCCGTGCGCCGCGAAGAGCAAAACAGACACATGACGAGTTTCGGCTGGACTGAGCTGATCGGTCTTTCTCTCAGTCCGCTGGCATGGCTCTATCAGACATTTACCGCCAGTGATCTGGCGGCGTCCAACTGGGCTGCCAATGTGCAAGCCGGCTTGCTGGCCTTGCTGGTTGCCCTGCTGCTGGACCGGCTTTGGGGCGAGCCGCCGGTGTGGCTGCACCCCGTGGTGCTGATGGGCAAATTACTGGGCTGGTCGGGGCAGGCGCTTGCGCCTCGTGCCGAAGTGCAGCGAGACTATCTGCGTTTTTGCCTTGCAGCAATTGTCTGGTGTGCGCTGGCAGCTCTGTTTTTCATGGTTTATGGCCTCGCCCAGTTCATGCTGGGTTTTGCACCCTGGTGGCTCTGGGGGCTGGTGATGGGCGTGTTGCTCAAGCCGCTGCTGTCCTGGCGCATGCTCAAGGATGAGGTGCAGGCCGTGGAGGCCGCATTGCAGCAATCGCTGCCCGCAGGGCGGGAGCGTCTGAGCTGGCTGGTGAGCCGCGACACGACACAGCTGGACGCGGCCACCGTGCGCGAAAGCGCCATCGAGACGCTGGCCGAGAACCTCAGCGATTCCGTGATCGCTCCGCTGTTCTGGTTTGCCGTGGCCGGCTTGCCCGGGGCGGCCGTCTATCGTTTTGCCAATACGGCCGATGCCATGTGGGGCTACCCCGGCTGGCGAGGCCAGGGCATGCGCCGTCGTCACTGGCAATGGACGGGCAAATGGGCGGCCCGCGCCGACGATGTGCTGAACTGGATTCCGGCGCGCATCACCGCAATGTGGCTGGCGCTGCTGGCCGGCGGCCTGTCCTGGACCGGTTTGAGGCGCGATGCAGCCGTGACACCGTCGCCCAATGGCGGCTGGCCCATGGGGGCCATGGCGCAGGCACTGGGGGTTCAGCTTTCCAAGCCCGGCGTCTATCAACTCAACCCTCAGGGGCGGGCACCGCAGGCGGCTGATCTGAAGCTGTCTGTAAAATTGGCATCAAAAGTGATCAGGTTGCATGTGCTGCTTGCATTGATTGCTATGATTTTGATGTTTCTGTGGAGAGGAAGGCTGCTTGCCAATGTTTGATGTGAATGCGGCAGCCATGCATGGCGGTACCGATGCGCAGGGCGTTCCGGCGCATGATTTTTCGACCAATCGCAATGCCTGCGGGCCTTGTCCCATGGCCGTGAAGGCGTTGCAGGCCGCCCATATAGCGCAATACCCCGATCCGCAATACGGGGCATTGCGCGCGCAGCTGGCGGCTTTTCATGGCGTGGCGGTAGAGCGCATCCTGATCGGCGGCAGCAGCAGCGAGCTGATTCATCGCCTCACGCTGCACGCTGTGCGCAGCGGTGCCAAAAGCGTGCAGTTTCCCCAGCATCACTATGGCGACTATCTGCAGGCTGCGCGGGTGTGGCGGCTGGCGCTGTGCCGCCGCACAGAAGCGGCCGTGGCGCCGGTGCTCAGCTGGGCCTGCGAGCCTTCAAGCCCGCTGGGGGCGATGGAAGACATCTGGCCTGCCTGGCAGCAGCCGCCGGCGCAGAAGGAATGGCGCATGCTGGACTGCGCCTACCGTCCGCTATGGCTGGAGGACCAGCCACCCGAGCGCAATCTCGACACGGTCTGGCAGCTGTGGACGCCGAACAAGGCCCTGGGCATGACGGGTGTGCGCGCTGCCTATGCGATTGCGCCCATGCAGGCCGCAGCGGCAGAGCTGCAGGCGCTGAACGCGCTGGCGGCATCCTGGGTGGTGGGCTCGCATGGCGTGGCCATGCTGCAGGCCTGGGTGACGGACGAGGTGCAGCAATGGCTGGCCCACAGCCTCATGACCTTGCGCCGCTGGAAGGCGCAGCAGCTGGCGCTGTGCGAGAGGCTGGGCTGGCAGGTCGTTCCCGGTCATCAGGCCAATTACTTTGTCGCAGGTCTGCCGCTGGCAGAGCTTGCCGCGCCTCTTGCCGGCCTGCGTGCCCAGGGCATCAAACTGCGCGACTGCGCAAGCTTTGGCCTGAGCGGCCATGTGCGGTTGGGCGTGCTGCCGCCCGTGTCGCAGGCCGCGCTGGAACAGGCCTGGAAAAGCATCCAATGACCTTGCCGATCAGACCTGATGGGCGCAAGGCGCTACCATTTCCCATGGACACTGAAACCTTGAAGCTGCGCTCGGTGCTGGTGGAGCGCTATGTCACGCCGCTGCGCGAAGGCGGCTCCATGCCGGCGATTGTCGAGACCGACGACCTGGGCACCTATGTGCTCAAGTTCCGGGGCGCCGGGCAGGGCGTGCGCGCGCTGATGGCCGAGATCATCTCGGGCGGCATGGCACGTGCGCTGGGCCTGCCGGTGCCTGAAATCGTGCTGCTGCACTTGAACGGTGACCTGTCCCGCACCGAGTCCGACCCCGAGATCCAGGACCTGATTCGCGCCAGCGACGGGCTGAACGTGGGGCTGGACTATCTGCCGGGCTCCATCAACTTTGACCCGGCGGTGGACGTGGTGGACGACGACTTTGCATCGCGCCTCGTGTGGTTCGACACCCTGGTCAGCAATGTGGACCGCACGGCGCGCAACACCAATATGCTGATGTACCAGAAGCAGCCCTGGTTGATCGATCATGGCGCGAGTCTGACCTTTCACCATGCCTGGAACGGAGTCGTCGCCGATCCGGCCAAGCCTTTTACGCCCAGTGCCGAGCATGTGCTGCTGCCGCAGGCCAGCCAGCTGGCGCAGCTGGATGCGCAGATGGCCGCCAAGCTTGGGCCCGAAGTGCTCAAGAGCATCGTGGACGAGGTGCCCGACTGCTTTCTGGAGCAGGCCGCTGCCGACAAAGAGGGCGATGTGCTCAGGAATGTGCAGGCCCATCGCGCGGCCTATGTGAATTATTTCGTGGCCCGGCTTGCCGAGCGTGGCCGCTGGTTGCAAGGAGTGATCGATGCACGCGCATGAGGTCTACGACTACGCCATCGTGCGGGTAGTGCCGCGCGTGGAGCGTGAGGAATTTGTGAACGCGGGTGTGATCCTCTCCTGCCAGCGCACCGGTCATCTGCAGGCTGCCGTGGCCCTTGACGAACAGCGTCTGCTGGCGCTGGATCCGAATGTGGATCTGGAGGCCGTGCACCGTCACCTGGGCTCCATCGTGGCCATCTGCGAAGGCAGGATCGATGGCGGGCCGATTGCGCAGCTGCCCATGCGTGCACGCTATCACTGGCTCACGGCCAAGCGCAGCAGCATCATCCAGACCTCGCCCTCGCATATGGGCATGTGCACCCATCCCGGCGAGGCGCTGGCCAGAATCCTGCAGCGCGTGGTGCTGCCGATCCCAATCGAGACTTAAGACATGACAGCACGTTGCATCATGGTGCTGGGCACCAGCAGTGGCGCGGGCAAAAGCTGGGTGGCCACGGCGCTGTGCGCCTACTACCGCAGCCAGGGCCTGAAGGTTGCGCCGTTCAAGGCGCAGAACATGAGCAACAACGCGCGCGTTGTGGCCACGCCCGAGGGCCGCTGGGGCGAGATCGGCACGGCCCAGTATCTGCAGGCGCTGGCCGCGGGTGCGGTTCCCGATGTACGGATGAACCCGCTGCTGCTAAAGCCCGAGGCTGACACGCGCAGCCAGGTCGTGCTGTTCGGACAGGTCAATGAGGAGCTGAGCGCCATGCCCTGGCGAGGTCGCAGCCTCAAGGTCTGGCCGCAGATCGCGCAGGCGCTGGACGAGCTGCGTGCCGAAAACGATGTGGTGGTGATCGAAGGCGCGGGCTCGCCGGCCGAAATCAATCTGCATGCCAGCGATGTGGTCAATATGCGTGTGGCCAAACATTGCAACGCACACTGCCTGCTGGTCTCGGACATAGACCGAGGCGGAGCCTTTGCCCATCTCTACGGCACCTGGGCACTGCTGCCTGAGGATGAGCAAAAGCTCATCAAGGGCTTTGTGCTCAACAAGTTCCGGGGTGATGCAGCACTGCTGGCACCGGCGCCCCAGATGCTGGAAGAGAAGACGGGTGTGCCCACGGTGGCTTGCATTCCCATGCAGTTCCAGCATGGTCTGCCCGAGGAGGACGGCGTGTTCGATGATCGCGGCAGCACGGGAGCCGGGCGGGCCGTTCACACCACGATTGCCATCATCGCCTATCCGCGCATCAGCAATCTCGATGAATTTCAGCCCTTGCTGCAAGTGCCAGGCGTGCGCGTGATCTGGGCTCGCTCTCCCGCGCAACTCGCCGAGGCGGACTGGGTCATTCTGCCGGGCAGCAAGGCCACGGCTGCCGATCTCGCCTGGATGCGTGCACAGGGGCTGGATGCAGCCGTCGTCGCTCATGCCGGACTCGGCAAGCGGGTGCTGGGTATTTGCGGCGGTCTGCAGATGTTGGGCGAGGCGCTGATTGATCTGCATGGAGTGGACGGCAATGCCGCAGGCCTGGGTCTGCTGCCGCTGGCGACCCTGTTTGCGCAGGACAAGACTGTGCAACCCACGACCCTGCAACTGCCTGCGTTGCACGCCCCATGGAATGCCCTGAGTGGCGTGCCGGCACGTGGCTACGAGATCCACCACGGCCAGACCCAACTGCGCGCCGACATGCAGACGGCCAGTGTGCGACCGGCTCAGGAGCTGTTGCCCGGCATGCTATGGCAGGGAGGCAACAGCGCTGTCATCGGTACCTATCTGCACGGTCTGTTTGAAAACGCCGAGGTAATTCATGCGCTGTTCGGCCACGATGCACCCAGCCTGGAGCAGGTGTTTGCGCGGCTGGCGCAGGGCGTGGGGCAATGGTTTGAGCCGACCGCGCTCCAAGCTCCGGCCTGATTTGTAGGACTATTCCTGCGGGTGCATAGCCGCTGAACCGATAAGCCCTGCCTGAGAGTGCGTGCAAGCTGACCGAGCTATTCACTTTTGGAATGGAGTTGCGTATGGCTTTTTTCAAGGTTCAGACTCTTCAACTAGCTTTGGGTGCGGCGGTTTTGTCGCTGGCAGGCATGGCCAGCGCACAGACGGATGCGGCCAAGCCGGCGGCTGAAGCAGCTGCGATGGATGCGGCCAAGCCCGCGATGAAAAAGCACCACCATCGCCATCATCACAAGGGCCAGCGTCCCATGCGCGAGAGCAATTCGTCTTCACGCGAGGCGATGGCGGCAAGTGCCGAAGCCAAGAAGGGCAAGCTCGACGACGGCCAGGGCATCAGCCAGTACGAGCGCAATGCCTACGCCCGTTGCGGTGTGTTCAAGACCGAAATCGACCAGCAGGCCTGTATGGCGCGTGTCAAGGACGGCGCTGTCAGCGGCTCGGTCAAGGATGGCGGCATCCTGCGCGAAATCACGGTTGAGGAAGTCATTCGCTGAGGCTTTGCCGCGTCTTCCGCCAAGGCCCTTAGGGGCCTTTTTTCATGCAGCTCCTGAGCAATCGGCGAACTTGGCGTTCCGGTGCCGATGAAAGCGCGATACTTGCAGTATCCCAAAAACGTGCCTTCCGCATCCCGGTGGTGGATGGCACTCAGGCCTGATGCACCGGGAATGACTGCACGCATGAGTTCCGCTTCTTTTTCCGAATTCCTACCGTCCACCATCTGGTCCTGTCCGCAGGTGCAGGACATCCATGACGCGGCGCTGCAAGCCCGCGTCCAGCATCGCCTGGATTTCAAGACCAAGCCCCAGGGATCGCTGGGTGTGCTGGAACAACTGGCCTTGCGCATTGCCGGCATCGTGGGTTGCGAGACTCCCAATCTGTATGCACCGCAGATGGTGGTGTTCGCTGCGGATCATGGACTGGCTGCTCAGGGTGTGTCGGCCTATCCGGTCGATGTGACTTGGCAGATGGTGGAAAACTTCCTCGCTGGCGGCGCGGCCGTAAGCGTGCTGTCTCTGCAGAACGGAATTGATCTGAATGTTGTGGACTGCGGCGTGGCCCGCGACTTTGAGGTGCGCGAGCAGGATCCTGCGCACAAGCTTCCCAAGGCCCATGAGCCACGCCTGTGGCGGCGCAAGGTGGCCTATGGCACGGCGGACTGCAGCGAGGGTCCGGCCATGAGCGAAGCGCAATGTGCGATGGCGCTTCGCAATGGCGGGGAGCTGGTCAAGAAACTGCCGGGCAATGCGCTGTTGCTGGGCGAGATGGGCATAGGCAATACATCCAGCGCATCATTGCTGCTGGCGCGTCTGTGCGGCGAGCCGATAGAGGAGGTGACCGGGGTGGGCACGGGCCTGAGCAGCGAAGGCCTGGCGCGCAAGATCGCCGTGCTCGGGCGGGTGCTGGATTTCCACGCCGACGTGCAAGAGCCACTGGCTGTACTGGCAGCTATGGGCGGACTGGAGATTGCGACCATGACGGGAGCTGTGCTGCAGGCCGCTGCAGAACGCCGCCTGATCGTGGTGGATGGCTTTATCACCACGGCCGCCGTGCTGGTGGCCAGCCGCCTGCAGCCCCATGTGCTGCAGCGCTGCGTGTATGCGCACCGATCGGGTGAGCCGGGTCATGCCCGTATGTTGGCTCAGCTGCAGGCACAGCCCATGCTGGACTGGCAATTGCGCCTGGGCGAGGGTTCTGGCGCGGCGCTGGTTTGGCCGCTGCTGTGCTCGGCCTGCACCATGCTCAACGAAATGGCCAGTTTTGAATCGGCCGGCGTCAGCGGCAAGAGCTGAGGAACTTGAAAAATATAGCTGCAAGCGCTTTGTGGATATTCGTTTGAGACGTTTTCAGCTCTTTTTGCCAGCTGCAGGTGCCGGGGTTTTGGGCGTGAAATCGCAGTATTTTGAAGCCACGCATTCCCAGCAGCGGGGCTTGCGCGCCTGGCAGACATAGCGGCCCAGCAGGATCAGCCAGTGATGGGAGTCCACCGCGTATTCGTCGGGTACGCGCTTGAGCAGCTGCTTTTCGACTTCCAGCGGATTCTTGCCGGGTGCCAGCCCCGTGCGGTTGCTGACGCGGAAGATGTGCGTGTCCACGGCCATGGTGGGCTGACCGAAAGCCACGTTGAGCACCACATTGGCGGTCTTGCGGCCTACGCCGGGAAGGGCTTCCAGCTCTTCGCGGGTTCTGGGTACTGTGCCTGCGTGCAGCTGAACCAGCATGCGGCAGGTCTCCATCAGATGCTTGGCCTTGCTGCGGTACAGGCCTATGGTCTTGATGTAGCTCTCCAGCCCCTCAAGCCCCAGATCCAGAATGGCCTGCGGAGTGTTGGCAACAGGAAGAAGCTTGCGCGTGGCCTTGTTCACCCCTACGTCGGTGGCCTGGGCAGACAGCAGCACGGCGGTCAGTAACTCGAACACCGTGGTGTATTCCAGCTCGGTTTGTGGCGTGGGGTTGGCGGCCTTGAGCGCAGCAAAAAACGGCGCTATATCGTTTTTCTTCATGGGCGATATTGTGGCTTGTCGTTCAGGGGGGAACAAAGAAAAAGCCGCTGCGTTACACAGCGGCTCGGCGGGCGGAACAGCGGCGAGTCAGGGATCCAGGTTGTAGCTCAATACAAGGCTGTAGCGCAGTTCCCTATCGGGATTGTTGACAGAGCGATCGCCCAGCGGCTTGCTCATGGCAAGGTCCAGTGCGTAGTGGCGGCTGTCGGACAGGCGCAGCCCCAGGCTGGCAGAGCGCAGCGTATTGCCTTTGACACCGCTGGTCTGCTGATGCGTGCGTGCCCATTCGTAGAGCAGATAGGGCTCAGCCGACTTGATCCAGGCCTGGTTGATGAGGAACTGGTAGTTGAGTTCGGCACTGGCACCCATGCCGGAGTCGCCCGAGAACTCGCCAGCCTGATAGCCGCGGCCGAAGCGGGTGGAGCCAAAGGAGATTTTCTCCGGGATGGGAAGAATGTCGGCACTGTATTGCCCGCCCACGGCAAAAGCGGCGCCCATCTTGTTCGCGAAGCGATGGCGCTGTGCATAGTCGGCGGTGATGCGCGTGAAGTCCAGCTTGGCAGGGTTTTCAAGCTTTTGCAGCAAGCCCTGCCGATAGTAGAGGTCCAGATTCTTGTAGGCCCCCAGGCTGTCCAGGCCGTGGGCCAGCAGGACCGACGCCGAACGGGTGGTGGTCTTGCCAAAGGACGCCCAGGCCATTTGCGCATAGAGCGTGCGAACCTTTTCCTCGCGCAGCAGGGAGGCCTGGCTATCGGCCAGTTCACGGCTGTAATTGATGGCATACAGACCCGCCGTGGTGCTGAGCTGGGTGGTATTGCTCAAGATCCATGGGTGGCTGATATTGAAGTCCAGCTTGCGTTGCTGTGTCAGGTCATCAATGCCGGGAATGCGCGTTGCCGGCGGGTTGAAGCTGCGGTAGTCGGAATAGCTGACACGTGCCTGCGTGCCCTCGGGCGTTAGCTGCTGAGTGAAACCGATGCTGCCGAAACGCTCCTTGTCGGGGTTTTGCAACATCGCCGAAGCCTGAAGCTGGCTGCCTGACCACAGAGGGTCGTTCAGGGTGAGGGAGGCAATGATGCGCGGCGTGGGCTTGCGCGCCTCGCCCCCGACGGTGACGGCAATGGGCTTGTGCTTGGATTTGATGACCAGGGGCACTGCACCATCGGTGGTGGTCGGCAGATTGGCCGACGCGGTGATCTGCACTCCTGGAAGGCGTGCCATCAGCTGGGTCTGGTGCTGAAAGGTTTTGGTGGTCAAAGGCCTCTCATTGAGCAGCGGCTGGGCAATTTCGCGTATCTGGTCCTCGGAGCGACCGAAATTTCCCTCCAGATTCAAGCTCTGCACATAGCCTTCGACCACGATGACCTGCACCGCGCCATTGGCAAAGTCCTGCGGAGGAAGGTAGGCAAAAGACAGGGCGTAGCCATGGCGTTGATACAGCTCGCTGACCTTCTGGGTCGCGGCATTGAGCTCGCCCACCGTATGCGTGCCATTGATGAAGGGCGTGAAAAGCGCGCTGACCTCTTCGAAAGGAATCGCCGTGCTTCCCTGCACATTGACGCCACGTACTGCGACCCGGAGGTTGATGAGATCCTGAAGACTTGGCTGGGGCTTGTCTATCTGCACCGGTACCTGCCTGGGCTGCTGTTGCAGATTCCTTGTCGATTCGGGTGTCTGGGGCAGGCTGTTGAGCGGATTGCCGCCCTGCTGTGACCAGGCCAGAGGAGCCCAGGCCGCAAGTGCCAGTGCCTGAATCCTGAGGCCGATGCGGCCCTGTGGTTTTGCTTTTGACTGCAAAAGTCCCTCCTGTTCTATTTTTATGACTCTCATTGTTCCCTACATCCCCAGAACTGGGTATGGGGCTGTCGTAAAAAAGCCCGCCTGCGGGCGGGCCAGGCTCAAGCGGTGCACAGACCACCGCCGTTCGCCTTATTTGCTGGTGGCTACCGCTCCACCGCCCAGGCCGAGCGCCAGATTGCCGCCCAGCAGTCCACCCAGCAGGCCGCCCGAGGTGCTTGCACCACCTGCTGCTCCTGCGCCTGCAGCGACATTGGTCACGCCGCCAAGTACACCGCCCACAAGGCCTGTGACTGCGCCAACGGTGTTGCCGACCAGGCCTGTCACCGCAGTGCCGGCATTGCCACTGCCTCCTGCTGGAGCGCCTGCCGATCCCGTGACACCGCCGACAAGCCCTGTGACGCCGCCCAACACGCCTCCGACCAGATTGCCTGTTCCTGCGACAGGGCTACCGGCATTGCCGCCACCGCTTGCTCCACCGGTCACGCCACCGACCAGGCCCGTGACGCCGCCCAGCACGCCGCCGACAATATTGCCTGCTCCACCAGCGGAGCCGCCTGCGCCGCCCGTGACATTGCCGAGCACGCCACCGAGCAGGCCGCCGCTAGGTGTGCCGGGGCCAGTCACCACGCCGCCCAGGCCGGCCACGGTCTGGCCGACGCCCGAGACCACACCGCCCAGCGGAGCAACAACGGGAACTCCGGTGCTGGTGACGGAAGCTCCCACATGATTGACGACTCCGCCCACGGTACCCAGCAAGCTGTTAACCGGCTGGCCGAGGCCAGTGGTCTGAACCAGATTCTGGGTGGTACCGAGCACGGTGCTCAATACCGGCGTGGCGACCTGGCTGACCTGAGTCGTAAGACCCGAGACCAGCGGGTTGCCGGTCAGCTTTGCCACCGTGCCCTCGACGCCGGAAACGGTGGTGCCCAGGATTTGCACCGTGCCGCCCGCCAGGCCCGCCACATCGCCGACCACGCCAAGCTGAGGAGTGTCCAGCGCACTGACCGTCTTGCCTGCCGAAGTGACCGCAGCGCCCAGATAGCCGACAGCAGGAGCCACGCCTTGCAAGGTGGTGCCTATGGGGTCGGCCGTCTTGCCGATCTGGCCCAGGCCTGCGCTGACGCCGCTACCCACGCTGTTGACGGCATTGTTCACATTGCCAAGAATGCCGCCGGCCGGCTGGGCCACACCGCTCAGAGGAGTGCCGTTGGTGGCCGTGCCCAGAGTGGAGGTCACGATGTTGTTGACGTCGCTGATGACGCCGCTTGTTCCAGAGAGCGTTCCAGTGACATCCGCCACGGTGTCGCGCACCGGCGTGAGCGGAGTGCTTGCCACAGGCGGGTTGCCCGTGCCGCCATCACCGCCACCGGTGTTGCCACCACCAGTACCGCCGCCTGTGCCTCCACCTGTTCCACCGCCAGTTCCACCTCCGGTACCGCCACCAGTGCCACCGCCGGTGCCCCCACCAGTGCCGCCTCCGGCAACAACATCTCCACCGCCGGTGCCGTCGGGTCCGAGGTCGCTGCGCAGAGAGCCACTGGAGCCACAGGCAGCCAGACTGGCAACCAAGGCTACGGCACACAGGCTGCGTAGGCTCAACGGGGTCTTGCCGTCAATGGCAACAGACAGTGCCTTGCCGGTAAAAGTAGTAGTACGCATAAATCCTCCATCCCAAAAACAAGTGAAAAAATCCGTCAAATACGCGGTCCGTTGATCGGTAGGCGTATGTTCTTGTCAGAGCCTTGGCGCTGTCCAATTCAAAGTTTGAGACACGAAGTTATGCGCAATTAACAATTGCTATCAACTTTAGAGGTTTGGTAGGAGTTTGATTACTTGCAGCATGGAATAGCGCCTACATAAAAGCCACTTCCTGTCTCTGGGGCGATTCGCACGCCACAATGGGCATCTGCCGCTCAAGCAGCGACGAGATTCCCGTAGCGCTTTAACCAAGAAAACGTATGCAATTTGCCAAACGACTCGATCACGTAGAAACCTCTGCGATCCGCGAACTCTTCAAGCTGCTGGGCAAGCCAGGCATCATCAGCTTTGCGGGCGGCTTTCCGGACAGCGCCATGTTTGACGTAGCGGGCATCAGCGCTGCCTCCGCGGCAGCCCTGCAGCAGGAGGCGGGAGCCGCATTGCAGTACGGTGCGACAGAGGGTTACCAGCCGCTGCGCGAGCAACTGTCGTCCTTTATGGCTGGCAAGGGCGTGCCCGATGTGGCGCCCGATCAACTCATCGTCACCACCGGCAGCCAGCAGGCACTGGACTTGCTGGGCAAGACCATGGTGGGAGAGGGTGACAAGGTCATCGTCGAAGGCCCCACTTTCCTGGCCACGATTCAGTGTTTCCGCCTCTATGGCGCAGAGGTGATCTCCGCCCCTGTGGACGAGCATGGCGTGAAGACCGACGAACTGGAAAAGCTGATTGCCGAGCACAAGCCCAAGCTGGTCTATCTGATCCCGACCTTCGGCAATCCCAGTGGTGCCATGCTGAGCCTGGAACGCCGCAAAAAGGTGCTGGAGCTGGCCGTCAAGTACCAGACTCTGGTGGTAGAAGATGACCCCTACGGCGATCTGTACTTTAATGAAGCGCCTCCTGCCAGCCTGCTGTCGCTGACGCGCGAAGTTCCTGGCAGCCGAGAGTGGCTGGCTCACTGCGGTTCGTTGTCCAAGGTGCTCAGCCCCGGTCTGCGTATCGGCTGGCTGATTGCACATCCCGAATTGCTTGCTCGCGCCGTGATGTGCAAGCAGTTCAGCGATGCCCATACCAGCACCTTTGCCCAGGCCACTGCAGCCCAGTATCTGAAGTCCGGCGCCATGCCCAAGACCCTGGCCCATGTGCGCGAGGTCTATGCCAAGCGTGCCGAGACCATGGGCGATGCGCTGCGCGAGCAACTGGGCGATGCCGTCGAGTTCGTGCAGCCTGCCGGCGGCCTGTTCATGTGGGTGCGCCTGACGGGCGCGCGTGGCCAATTGGCGGATGCGGCCGTGTTGGCCAAGAAGGCCATTGAAGAGGGCGTGGCCTTTGTACCGGGCGCTCCGTTCTATGCACAGAACCCCGATACGGCGACCTTCCGCCTCTCGTTTGCCACGGCTGACGAGGACAAGATTCGCGCAGGCATTGCTCGTCTTGCCAAGGCGCTGAAGTCATGAGCGACAGTCACGAAGCCTTGCAAGAGCGAATCATGGAGCTGGAGATCAAGGCCAGCTACACCGAGGATTTGCTCGAGCAACTCAATATGACGATCTACCGCCAGCAGCAGCAGATCGATCTGTTGATCAACGAGGTGAGGGAACTCAAGCGCCAAGCGCCAGAAGGCGGGGGCGCGATGGTGCGCAATCTGCGCGACGAGTTGCCGCCGCATTACTGAGCACGCTGGGCGATGCGGTCAAGAAAAAGGCCGGAGTGAAAGCTCCGGCCTTTTTTGCACTCGAACCGCACCATATCGCCAGCAACCCAAGGCAGTACATGCGCAGCGTGCTATGAAGTCTGGATTTACTCCAATGGGGTGCTGGCAACGTTCTTCATCTTGCCAAGAAAGAGGCGGGTAAAGAAAGCGGCCATGACGATGATCAGCAAAATCACGGCCAGGCTCATCAGTCCGTAGTCGGTTGAAAAGAGATCGATCATCAGCTTCATGGTGCCTCCCTGTTGAGTTTCCGCAGTCTTGCGGCATGTCTCACTATGGCCGCTCGGCCTGGCCGGGGGCTTGTGCTGCATCAAGCTTTGACCGCAGCCGCTTTGAGGCAGAGCAAGCATGGCGCGCATGGCGAATCCTCAATCCTGGCGGGCGCTTTCAGGGGCTTTTGCTTTGAGGTTGCCGAAATTCCTTTCAGAGGAGGGAGGCGTTGCCAACTTACTTTCGCAAAAAGGGCAGAGCTACCTCTGCAGGAATGGGGCAGACATAGGGCTTGCCCTCGCGGCGTTGCAGTAGTTCTTCCTTGGCGCGTTCCAGCAACTCGGGCTGGGCGAACAGCTCCATGGCGGTGGCTGTCAGAATTTTTGCGGCGTGCACCATGCCGGTGTGAGCCAGGCCGGACTGCCCCTGCGACACCATCTGCCAGGAGTGCAGCGGTGTGCCAAAAGCATAGCAGGCCACCCAGGCCTGAACCGTGGGCGTGATCCAGCTCACATCGGCCACGTCGGTGGAGCCGAACATAATGTCTTTGGCGTTCGGGTCGTAGGGCGTCAGACCTTCAAAAATGGCCGGCACCTTGCCGCGCAGCACGCTGGCCAAAGGGCGGCTGACGGCATCGACATCGTTTTTGTCCAGCGTGGCCTGGAACCGGCCGGCAACAGCATGTGCCTGTGCATCGGCTTGCAACTGTCCCAGTGCCTGCATCTGCGCATGCATCACGCTGTTCAGCGTGCTGTTTTGCAGCAGATTGGAACAGGCCTTGTCGAAGATGATTTCGAGCTTGCAGTCCGTCATCAGTGCGGCGCCACGCGCCACGTTCTGAACGCGCTCATAGAGTTCGGCGGCTTCGTGGTTGCGTGCTGCCCGCACCAGATACAGCACTTCGGCGCGCGCCTGCACGACATTGGGCGACAGACCACCGCTATCGGTGACGGCGTAGTGCACGCGGGCGTCCGAGGGCATGTGCTCGCGCAAATAGTTCACCCCCACGTTCATGAGCTCCACTGCATCCAAGGCGCTGCGGCCCAGGTGGGGCGAGTGCGCGGCATGCGATGCCTTGCCATGGAAGACAAACTTTGCCTGAATATTGGCCAGCGTGCTTTGGCTGAACAGACCGGTGTAGCTGGCTGGGTGCCAGGTCAGTGCTGCATCCACATCATCGAACACGCCGGCGCGGGCCATGAAGGTCTTGCCGGAGCCGCCTTCCTCGGCCGGACAGCCGTAATAGCGCACGCGTCCGCTCGTGCCGGTGCTTTTCAGGTGCTGCTGCAGCGCAATAGCGGCAAAGTGCGCAGAAGTTCCCAGTAGATGGTGGCCGCAGCCGTGGCCGGCCAGACCGGGGCTGTCGGTGGACGGGGTGCAAACCAGAGCACCGCTTTGCTGGTTCAGGCCTGACAGGGCGTCGTATTCACCCAGCAAGGCAATGACCGGGCCTGCATCGCCCCATTCGGCCATGAAGGCGGTGGGAATGTCTGCTACATCGCGGGTGATTCGAAAGCCAGCCTGCTGCAGCGCATCGATGTGCAGCTGGGCCGAAGCGTTCTCGGCATAGCGCAGCTCGGCCAGAGACCAGATCTGGTCGGCCAATGCCGTCATGCGCGGTGTCTCGCGTTGAAAAAAATCCTGCAGGGCGCTCATCGCTTGCATGGCAAAAGGGTCCTTGAGCTGTGGTGAAGAAGATAGGGCATGAAGAAGCAACCGGCCGGCTGCAGCGAGTGCCGGCTGCAGGGCGGGCTCTTATTCGGGCTTGACGCCGGCCTTGTCGAGCAGGGCCTTGTTGCGCTTGAGTTCGGCGGCGATCTGGGCCGGGAACAGGGAGGGCGCTGCCTCGGTCGCCGTCGCGCCCAGATTCTTCAGATGCTTTTGCACCTCGGGCAGGTGGACTGCCTTGACAGCCGCATCCTGCAACTGCTTCACGATGGGAGCTGGTGTGTTGCTGGGGACGACCAGACCGAACCAGCTGATGCCCAGTTCGTTGAGTTCGTCGTAGCCCAGTTCCTTGAAGGTCGGCACATTGGGCAGGTCGGGTGAGCGGCCATGTGAGGCCACCACCACAGGCAGCAGCTTGCCGCCCTTGATCTGTGGCATTGCCGAGGGCAACTGGTCGGTCATGATCTGAACCATGCCGGCCAAGGCGTCATTGAGTGCAGGGCCGTTGCCGCGATAGGGCACGATCTGGATCTGGGTCTTCATGGTTTCGTTGAACGAGGCAACCATCAGATGTCCCAGCGTTCCCAGGCCCGGCACTCCGGCACTGTAGGTGCCGGGCTGGGCCTTGACCTTGGCGAGAAAGTCCTTGAAGTTGTTCACGCCCATCTTGGGGTGGGCCATATAGACCGAAGGCATGGTCACCAGATTGGCAACCGGCAGCAGCTTGCCTTCAATCTTGCTGGCGCGTTTGTAGAGCAGGGGGTTGATGGTGGCTGTGCTCACGGTAGCCATGCCAATGCTGTAGCCGTCTGGAGCTGCCTGGGCGATGGCCTCGCTGCCGATCAGTCCTCCTGCGCCGCCCTTGTTGTCCACGATCACCGGTTGCCCCAGCGTGGTGCGCATGCCTTCGGCAATCACGCGGGCCACGATGTCGGTGGAGCCGCCGGCGGCAAAAGGCACGATGAGCTTGACAGGCTTGCTTGGATAGGCGTCAGCAGCCAGCGCCTGCGGCGCAGCTAGGGTCCACAAGGAGCTGGCAATCGCCAGCGAGAGCAGGCCGACGCTGCGATTGAGGCCATTTGTGCAGCCGCGAGTGCGTGAAGAGATGGGCATGGAGGGCTCCTGAAAGATATCGGCCGATGCGTGCCTGCACCATCAGTGCTGTTCACGAACTTCTGCCGTCATGGGAATGAAATATAGAAATTCCGGAGCCTGGGCAGTACATGTTATTTGCTGCTAGCTATAAGCTTTGCCGATACCTTGGGTGCGCCTCTCTCTGTGGGGCTGGATGGCTTCTAGTAAAAACCCTTGTATTTCTCGCGATCATTGATCATGTTTGCCATGGACAGTGCCAGGGACAGAGATGCCGCTCAATATCGCTGGATCTGTTTAGGGGTCGTGTGTATTTGGTCACGCGCGGCGACAGCGAGGTTTTGACTTCTCAAGTTGATGGCTTGAAAGCTGCCGTCGAGGTGTTCTCAGCAGGTTGCCTTGGCGGTGTGATCTAGCGGCGGCAATATTGCCTTGCCTGCCGCAGGTGCTGCTTGGCCGGCTTGGCACCAGCAATCGCATCGAGCTTGAGTTCAGACTGTTCGCTAGTTGCCATAGCCGGACGCCGGCAGGGTCAGTCTCTCGAATGAGTGCTAGGCAAGGCCTGGGACTGTTGGCGGCGTCGTGCCCTGTTGGGGCACAAGGGCCGTATTGTGTGCACAATGGTGACTACGCTCGGACGAGCGGCTCGCGCATTCCAAATGCTGCTTTATATTGATTCGCGTCGCAGACCATCCAAGAAGACCGCATGTCGATCAAATCCATTCTGAAATCCACCGTGGTGGCACTGACGATCGTGACCGGTGGGTCGCTTTTCGCACAGGGCACTCCCATCAATGCAGCGGCCTATGACGCATTGGTTGCGCAAGGGCCTGTGGCCGATGCGGCGACCATCGCATCGAGCACCTGGGCCAGCAAGATCAAACAGGCTGGCACGCTGCGCCTCGGCAGCACGCAAACCTCGAATCTTTTCTCGCTGCTCAATGAGAAAGACGGCAAGATCCGCGGCTTTGACCTGGGTCTGGCCCAGCTCATCACTCGCTACATTCTGGGCGACGCCGCCAAGTACCAGTTCACGCAGGTGACCTCGTCCACGCGCGAGCAGGTGCTTGTCAATAATCAGGTGGACATGGTCTTCGCCACCTACTCCATCACTCCTGCTCGCGCCGAGAAGATCTCGTTTGCCGGCCCTTACTACACATCGCAGTCCGGCGTGCTGGTCAAGTCGAACAACAAGACGGTTCAGTCTTACAATGACCTGGGCGGCAAGAAGGTGGCCACGCAAGCGGGCTCCACGGGGCCTGCGATATTGGCCCAATATGCTCCCAAGGCTGTCGTGCAAGAGTTTCAGACACATCAGGAAGCCCTCGATGCACTGCGTCAGGGGCGCGTGGATGCCTACGTGACTGATTACACGCTGCTGCTCAACGCCCTGAGCCTTGGCACCAGCAACGCGCGGCTCGCGGGTGCGCCATTCGGCGCGCAGGACCCCTATGGAGTTGGACTGCCCAAGGGCTCGGACGGCGTAGCATTCATCAATGCCTTCCTGAAGAAGCTGGAGGCTGATGGTACCTGGGCCAAACTTTGGACTATCTCCATAGGGCAGCGTACCGGTAGCACGACTGTTCCGACGCCGCCTGCTCTGCCTTGAACAATGGGTGAGGTTTCCAGGCTCCTGGCCGATTATGGGCCTGCCTTCTGGCAGGCCCTCTTGCTGACATGGAAGCTCACGGTAGTGTCCTTTGTGCCCGGGGTCATGCTGGGTACGGTCGTCGCGGTGCTTAGGCTTATGCCATTGCCGCCGTTGCGCTTGGCACTGACCGTCTACGTCGAGATCTTCCGCAATATTCCCAGCGTAGCGCTGCTGATCTTCATCGTTTTCGCGCTACCCGATCTCAACATCGTGATCGACTATGAGCCCAGCGTGATACTGACGCTGACGCTGGTCTGCTCCGCATTCACGGCGGATTACCTGCGCTCGGGTATCAACACCATTCCCGGCAGCCAGATTGAGGCAGCACTCAGCCTGGGCATGCGGCCGCTGCAGATTGTTTCTGCCGTGGTCTTGCCGCAGGCACTGCGTTCGGTGGTGCAGCCGATGACTTCGCTGCTGATTGCATTGATGCTGTCGACCTCTCTGGCGTCGCAGTTGCCGTTTCCAGGCCGGGAGCTCACCGCGCTCGTATCCAAGATCGCCAACGACTCGGCGCTCGGCATTGCCGCGTTCGCAGTGGCTGCCACCATGTATGTGGTGACAGGCCTGCTCATCGCCTGGGCCGGCGCAGCTCTGGAAAAGAAAGTGCGGATACTGCGATGAGCCGCTCTCTGGAGGACATTCTGTTTGCTGCGCCGGGCCCCCAGGCCCGGGCCGTCACCAACGCGGTGAGCGCGATCGCCGCAGCCGTGCTGCTTTTGCTGGCGGTGGCCATCGTGTTCCGCTTCCATTCGGCAGGGCAGCTCGATGCCCCGTATTGGGAATTCTTTGCCTGGCCGACGACCTGGAGCTTTCTTGCCAAAGGTCTGCTCGGCACGCTGGCATCGTCGGCGATGGCCGCCGTCATTGCTCTGGCCCTCGGGCTGGTGCTGCTGCTGGGGCGGCTGTCGCGGCTGAGGCTGATGCGTTGGCCCAGCATTGCTGTCATCGAGTTCCTGCGCGGCACGCCGACGCTGCTGCTCATCTATGTTTGCTTTCTGGTGCTGCCATCGGTCGGTATCAAGCTGAGCACCTATTGGATGCTGACCTTGCCTATAGGCCTGAGTACCGCAGCCGTGGTTGCCGAGGTATACCGCGCGGGCGTGCTAGCCGTTCCGCGCGGCCAGACCGACGCCGCGCGAAGCCTGGGTTTGACCGAAGTCCAGGTCTTTTTCTTCGTCGTTTTTCCTCAGGCCCTTCGCTACATCGTTCCGGCACTGGTTGCGCAACTGGTCATCGTGGTCAAGGACACCACCTTCGGCTATGTCGTCACCTATGGTGAGCTCATGCAGAACGCCAAGGTGCTGATAGCAAACTACCATTCGCTGGTGCCTGTGTACCTGGTCGTGGCGGCGCTTTACTGCCTCGTGAACTATGCGATTTCAAAGGCGAGCCAGCGACTAGGTAGACCCATGCATTGATCGTTCTCGGGTGGTTCGCGGGCGGCTGGTACGGCGCTCTGTCATCCGCAGACGGGGCAATTGCATGACAATGCGGTGTCGCGGCGTTTCCTCCGACCGTTCAAGCGGGTGTGAATGCATAGTCGGATGCGTGCAAGCCATCCGAATCATGCATCACTTTGATGCTCGATGCGAGCGGCTCGCTCTCGAACACGGGCTGTGTTCGGTGCCGGCGTTGGCGAGAGGCTGGAACGAACTTTGTGGAAGCGATCGACATCCGTTGAAATCATGGCTGCTGACTCTTCTTTTTCTCAGATACAGGCCGGAGCAGGGGCTGCAAGCCCCGAGGGCCGCTTGCTCTTTTCCCGTATGGTCAAGCAGGTGCGGCTGCGTCAGTTGCAGCTTTTGCTGGCTTTGCAGCAATGCGGCTCGGTCATGCAGGCGGCAGTGGAGCTGAGCATGAGCCAGTCAGCGGCTACCCAGGCCCTGGCGGAGCTGGAGCGGGTGCTGGACATCAAGCTGTTCGAGCGCCATGCACGCGGCATGCGGCCCACAGTGGCAGGCCAGGCCTTGATCGATGCGGCACGCAGCATGCTGGTGGGATTGCAGGAAGTGTCCGAATCGCTGGCCTCCATCCGTCGCGGGGCTTCGGCAGCGTTACGCCTCGGGGCCATTCCGGCAGCTGCGCTTTCGGTGCTCTCACAGCTGCTGCCACGCTTTTACGAGGCACACCCGCAGGTCTATGTGGATGTGCATGAGGATGCCAGCGCCCCTTTGCTGTCGCAGCTCATGGCTTCCGGTCTCGATGTGGTGTTCTGTCGCCAGCCCCAGCTTTTGCCGGTGGAGTTTTCCTTCGAGCCGCTGCTGCTGGATGCTGCCGTGGTGATTGCGGATGCTGATCATCCGCTGGTCGGGCGGCGCGATGTGCCGCTGCCTGCCTTGAGGGGCGCACGCTGGGTGCTGCCGAGCTTCGGCATCGCAGTGCGCAATATCGTGGAGACCGAGGTGCTGCCCGTGCTGGAGGATGCCTCCTGGTTTCCGGCCTCCACGGTGTCCCTGCCCGTGCTCGAGGGCCTGCTCACCCAGCCTGGGGCCGTATCACTGGTGCCCCGCAGCATTCTGCCGGGACTGCGTTCCCAGGGGCGTGTGCGTGCGCTGGATGTGCGTATGGAGGGCGGTTTGCCGCCGTTGGGCGCGGTGTATCGCACAGACCATGCGCCAGCGCTGCTGCAGGAGATGCTCAGGCTCTGGCATCGGCTCGAGCTGCCTCATGCAGCAGTACCTGCGTCCGCATAGGCTGGCATCGGCAAGCAAGCTGAACACCCCAGGCCATCGATTCCTTGATGAGGTGAAGCACACCGCACGGTGATCCGGTGTGCCTGCCAGGCGACGGATGCGCCTTGGCAACCCAGGGTCAGGGGGAGGAGGCCCTGCGCAGCAGATAGATGTCCATGATCCAGCCGTTTTGCTCACGGGCCTGGGCGCGCCTGCTGGTGATGTCTGGCGCGATGTCGCAAAGCCGGCCATGCATGAGCAATTGCTGGGGCATGCCGAGATAGGCGCCCCAGTAGATGTCGACATCGGTGTCTTTCAGCTGTTCATAGCTGCGTTGACCATCCAGCATCACGACCAGGGTGTTCACCCCGGATGGCCAGCCGTTTTCGCGCAGCTGGCGACCGGTGGTGATCAGAAAGGGCTCGCCGATCTCATTGAGGGCAATGCCGTGGGCACTGCACAGCACCTGCATGGAAGTGATGCCAGGCACGACGCATACCTGTTCGCGGGCCAGGCCCAGACGCGAGGCAATGCGCAACGTGCTGTCGTAGAGGGCCGGGTCGCCCCAGACAAGCAGGGCCACGCGTCCCGAACGGGCAGGCAGGCGGTCCTGAAGACTGGCTTGCCAGCGCCGGGCAATGGCCTCATGCCATTCGTCCACCTGCTGGTCGTAGTCCGATCCCTGCTGACGGCGTTGCGGCATGTCGAAGTGAGCAATTCGGCTCTCTTCCACGGCCAGGCTTTGCAGCAGCGACAGGCGGACCTGGGCCAGCTCTGCCTTGCTGTCCTCCTTGTGTGGCAAGAGAACCAGGTCGGCGCTGCGAATCGCTTTCTCTGCTTCTCGGGTGAGGTGATCGGGGTTGCCGGTGCCGATGCCGATCAGGAACAGCTCCAGCATCAGGCGCCCTCGCTTCCGCGAGGGAAGCGCGGTTCGTCGCCGCGCGGCCGGTAGCGGCGATCGTAGTCATTGGCATAGAGCCGGCTGTTGCCGAAATCCTGCTGATTCAGGGTGGCCCCGACCAGAATCAGTGCGCTGCGCTGCAGCGGATTCGATTGAGCGGCGCTGGCGATATCTCCCACGCGGGTGCGCAGCAGCTGCTCGTCCGGCCATGAGGCGCGCCAGACAATGGCTGCAGGGCAATCCGGGCCGTAATGGCTGGTGAGTTCCTGCTGCACCTGCTCGGCCACATGGACCGACAGATGAATCGCCAGCACGGCGCCGGTCGCCGCGAAGGCGGCCAGGGTTTCGCCCTCGGGCATGCTCGACGCCCGGCCCGAGGTACGTGTCAGCACCACCGATTGGCAGGAGCCGGGCAGTGTCAGCTCGGCCTCCAGCGCAGCGGCTGCGGCACTGAAAGAGGGGACACCGGGAGTGACGGTGTAGGGGATGTTCAGCTCACGCAGGGCGCGCAACTGCTCACCCATGGCAGACCAGATGCTCAGGTCGCCGGAATGCAGGCGGGCGACATCCAGCCCTTGTTCGTGTGCGGTCTGGATTTCGGCCACGATGTCTTCCAGCGACATGGGGGCGGTGTTGACGAGACGGGCTCCGGCAGGGCAGTGTGCCAGCAGCTCGCTGGGTACCAGCGAGCCTGCGTACAGGCACACAGGTGAGGCGGCCAGCAGATCACGCCCGCGAACGGTGATGAGGTCGGCCGCACCGGGGCCGGCTCCGATGAAATGAACGGTCAAGGCAAAACTCCAGGGATAAATGGTGTGGGCAGCGGCAAGCCGGCAATCGCCAGCGTCGCACGTCGGTCTGCCGAAACGGTGCGCAGCACCAGCAGCCGGCTATGGGCCAGGACGGCGCCGGCGTGCAGGGCCAGGGCTTCTGCAACGCTGCCCGTGGCAAAGCGCTGCTGCAATCTTGCGGAATGGGATGGTGTGTCGATATGCGCAATCGCGCTTTCGGCACAGCTCTTCCAGTCGATATGGCCAGGAATCTGGCTGGCCCAATCCTGCAGGGCGCGCGCCGCTGAGGTCTGGCTCCTGGTGGCCAGCAGGGCAAAGGTCCAGCGGCAGGGCGCTGAATCCGTGCCCCCAAGTCTCTGGCAGGCCTGGCTCCAGCAGCTTTCGAATGATTGAGGCAGAGCACCGGCTTGAAAGCCCCAGCCCGCGAACAGATGTCTCATTGGCTGCTCCAGACCCACTGCACCAGGGGGCGGGCCGGGCACCAGGAATGCATGCTGCCCAGGCTCTGTGCTTCGCTCCATTGCAACTGATACAGCTGGCCGCCGTGTGTGCGGTGCAGTTCCAGCAGCAGCGCCTGGGTGTGCAGTGCCACGGCATTCACCACCAGCCGCCAAGGCCCGGAAAGGCGCATGCACAGGGCATTGAACAGCTCGGCGCTGAAGCCTCCGCCGACAAAGACGGCCTGCGGCTCTGGCTGCAGACGGGGCAGGGCTGCCAGGGCGTGGTCATGAACCACTTCGATCGCTGCCGCATAGCGCTGCGCGTTCTGCGCAATATTGGCCGCACGCGCGGCATGCTGCTCCACGCAGATGGCCTGGCCGCCAGCCAGACACCACTCGACGGCGACCGAGCCCGAACCCGCACCCAGATCCCAGAGCCACTCGCCCTGGCGTGGAGCCAGCGCAGCCAGCGTCATGGCGCGCACCGGGCTTTTGGTGATCTGCCCGTCGTGTGCAAACTCACCGATGGGTCTGCCTGGTACCCGGGACAGACCTTTATCGCCGCGCGCTTCGAAAGCCGCAGTCACAGGGGCCTTGGCCGGCTGGGTTGCCAGCAGGGCGGCCAGCTCGTGCACCGTGCCGCTGCGTATGTCCTGCTGATCGCTGCCTGCCTGCTCCACCAGCCACAGAGGGCTGTCGCCCCAGCCCTGCTGCAGCAGCCATTGAGCCAGAGTGTGAGCGGCCGGGCCATCGCGCAACAGGCAGATAAAGCGCTCTTGAGGCGCCAGCAGAGGCGTCAGGCTGCTCAGGCTGCGAGCATGCAGGCCCAGGCAGTGGGTGCGCTCCTGGGACCAGCCCAGCTCGCCTGCAACCCAGGAAAATGTCGAGGGTTGAGGGTAATTGCGCCACTCGCCCAACTCCAGGTGCCTGGCCAGCGATGCCCCGGCACCGAAGTGAAACGGATCGCCGGACACCAGCACGGCCACGCCTTGCTGTCCACGCAGCTGCAGCACGGGCTCGACGCTGAAGGGGATCGGCCAGGCTCTGCCACGCGCTCCTGCTTGCGCCAGCGCCAGATGACGCGGACTGCCGAACACAACACTGGCATCATCCAGGGCTTGTCGCGCTGCGGGGCTCAGGCCTTCCAGCCCTGACGGATGAATTCCGATAATTGAAAGCCACGGATTGGCCATGACCCAAGTTCTCCTGTTAGGCGGCACTTTCGATGCCTATATCTTGTCCACGCTGCTGCATGAGGCCGGGGTGCAAGCCATCTATTCCTATGCCGGGGCTACCCAGACGCGTCGTACTCCGGCCCTGCCGGTGCGTGTGGGCGGTTTTGGCGGCGTGCAGGGGCTGGTCGATTACCTGAGTGCGCATCACATCACCCATGTCATCGACGCCACCCACCCATTCGCCGCACAGATGAGTGCCAATGCCATCGCGGCCTGCGCCCAACTGGATCTGCCCTTGCTGTCCATGGAGCGGCCAGCCTGGCAGGCGCAGCCTGGCGACCAATGGCAGCATGTGCCGGATATGGCGGCAGCCGCACAGGCCTTGAGTCGGTCTTTGAAACGGGTGTTTCTGGCCATAGGGCGCAAGCAGCTGGCGGCGTTTGCGGGTCTGGCGGGCGAGCACCAGTTTGTGCTGCGCGTCATCGACCAGGAGGGCGGTGCCTTGCCTTTGCCTGCATCCAGCTATGAGCTGATCGTTGCGCGCGGTCCGTTTCGGCTCGCCGACGAACTGGCGCTGCTCGGGCAGTACCGCATCGACTGCATCGTCAGCAAGAACGCCGGTGGCGCAGATACCTATGCCAAGATTGAGGCCGCGCGGCAGCTGGGCATCCCGGTCATCATGGTCGACAGGCCGGTGCTGGCGCCGCGTACCCAGTGCCAAAGCCCGCAGCAGGCCATGGAGTGGTTGCGCCGGCAGCGCTGCTGAGCACTTGAGCCCGGCAAGGCCTTGCGTGCGCTCAGGCATGGTCTGTCACGGCAGAGGTAGCGCTGCTGCCGGCCTCATAGCTGCGCGGGGTATAGACATGCTTGCCCACCTGGCGGGTCTGGCTGTTGCCCACGATCACCACCGTGCGCATGTCGGCCATATCGGCCCGTGCATCCAGCAGCTTCACGACCCGCAGTGTCTCATCGGGGCGGCTGACGTTGCGGGCAAAGCAGATCAGGCGCTCGGGCTCGCATTCCTGCTGCAGCACCTGCAGTGCCCGGGAAAAGCCTTGCGGGCGTGATCGGGAGCAGGGGTTGTAGAACGCCATGGCGAAATCGGCCTGGGCGGCCAGACGGATGCGGCGCTCGATGATGCTGGCGGGCTTGAGGTTGTCGGACAGATTGATGGTGCAGAAGTCATGTCCCAAGGGGGCGCCCAGACGCGCTGCTGCGGCCAGCATGGCGGTGATGCCCGGCTGCACCTGCACGTCCACGCCCTGCCAGCGGGCATGCTCCTCGGGGCTGGCCTGCTCCAGCGTCTCGAACACGGCACTGGCCATGGCGAATACGCCCGGGTCGCCCGACGAGAGCATCAGCACCTTGCGGCCCCGGGCTGCAAGATTCAAGGCATTGCGCGCACGCTCCAGCTCTTCGCGGTTGTCGCTGGCATGCAGTTGCAGGTGCTCCAGGCCCTGCAGCCGCTCCACATAGGGAAAGTAGCCGAATGCATCGCTGGCGCTGGCGATGCTGTCGCGCACCTGCTGCGTCAGCAGTGCATCATCGCCCGGGCCCAGGCCCAGCACCAGGAGTTGTGGAGGCATTGTGGTCGTGCTCATGACAGCGCATTCACATGTCGTTTGCCGGGCGGCGGCCCTGGCCGTGCACGACGATGATGGCGAAGTAAGGGCAGCGCTCGGGCGCATCGCGCAGCGGCATGACCTGCTGATCGCTCATGGTGCCGTTGATGACCAGCCAGGCACGGTCCAGCTTGCCTTGCTCGTCCAGCAGCCCACGGATGCGTCCCAGATGCCGTCCCACCTTCATGATGACCAGCGCGTCCGAGCGTGCCATATGCTCGCGCAGCGGCGTATCGGGCAGGGTCGCGGGCAGCACGCTCATCACATCGTCACCCCAGGTCATGGGAATGCCGGTGGCATGCCAGCAGCCCACCATGCCGGGTATGCCGGGCAGCACCTCGACCGTCACCTGCGCCGCCTGGCGCAGACGCACATAGAGGTGCATGAAGGAGCCGTAGAAGAATGGATCGCCTTCACAAAGCACGATCACATCCTCGCTGCGCGTCAGCTGTGTCAGCCGGGACTGCCAGTCCTGATAGAAGCTGGACAGCTGGGCGATATAGCGCGGGTCGTCGTGCGGGATCTCCGTGGTCAGCGGGTACTCCATCGGGTACTCCGTGACCTCGGCATGCAGCAGGCCGTTGACCAGTTGCCGCGCCTTGCCCGGGTGACCGCGTTTGCGGAAGTAGGCCACATGGCGGGCGTTCCTCAGCAGGCGGTCGGCCTTCACGCTCATCATGTCGGGATCGCCGGGACCCAGTCCCACGCAGAAGATTTTTCCGTGATTCATGGTGACTCTTCCTACTCCACCGTGGTTGCCAGCGCGTTGATGGCGGCAACCGTGATGGCAGAGCCACCGAGGCGTCCTTGCACGATGGCAAACGGAATCTGTCCCCATTCGCGCAGAGCGTCCTTGGACTCCGCTGCTCCCACAAAGCCGACCGGGCAGCCGACGATGGCCGCCGGGCGCGGACAGCCCGGGTCCTGCAGCATATGGAGCAGATGAAACAGGGCTGTCGGCGCATTGCCGATGGCGACCACGGCGCCGTCCAGATGCTCGCGCCACAGCTCCAGTGCTGCGGCGCTGCGGGTGTTGCTCATGTCGGCTGCCAGCGCTGGCACACGCGGGTCCTGCAGGGTGCAGATGATGGGGTTCTGGGCCGACAGGCGCTTGCGCGTGATGCCCTCGCTGACCATGCGTGCATCGCAGAGCACGGGTGCTCCGCGCCGCAGTGCGGCTTCCGCCGCTTCGGCAAAGGTCGGGGAGAAATGGATATGTGCGGCCAGCTCCACCATGCCGGCTGCGTGAATCATGCGGCAGGCGACCCGCTCTTCCACGGGGTTGAAGCGCTTGAGATCGGCCTCTCGGCGGATGATGCTGAAGGATTGCCGGTAAATCTCTTCACCGCACTTTTCATAGTTGTAGGTCATTGAGTTGTTGCTGTATCTCGTGAGGATCGGAGTTCAGAGGCCGATAGGGAATGGATGCCCTGGCTGACGGTTGTGCTTCGGCGGGGCTGGCGTGCAGCCATATCTGGCCCGTTGTGTCCTGGCTGGCAAACACCACACTTGTCGCATCGGCAGGCAGGGCACAGAGCTTGGCGCAGCCGCTGATATGAAGATGCCGGTCCGCCGCCTGTGAGCTGGCGAATTGCAAGGCCATGGGCTGGGCCGGGATATGGGCCTGAGGGCAGTTGGGGGCTCCGGTGCAGGCCGAAACCCGCAGGCGCACATCCGCGGACTGGCTGATCCAGTCCCTGGCATCGAGCCGGGCAGGCAGAGAATCCAGGTGCTTGTTCGGCAGAAGCAAGGATTTCCAGGGCGTGACCCGGATCTCCGCTTGTTCGGGCATGAGAGCCGCCAGCTTCTGTATGGCCCATGCGTCCAGGCGTCCCAACGGGGCGCCGAGCAGCAGGCCGTGAGGGTTGGGCGCTCCGGGCCGCAACGACCTGGCAGCGTTCCTGTCCAGAGCCCGGGGCTCAAGGTGATGACTGGCCTTGGCGAGTCCGCAGACCTGAAGGTCGATGGGCTTGGCAAGGCCGCGCAATCGGCCTGCCGCCTGCGAGCTGCGCTCACGGGCAAACCACAGGGCAATCTGTATGGCTGCCTGCACGGCAGCCGGTGCAGTCTCAAAGCCATACCAGTCATCCGATTGGCCCAGGGCAAGCCCATAGCCTCCATCGGCGCAGGCCCATAGTTGAAGGTCGGAGCTCAGGCTTCGGAGATGACACTGCGGATCGTCAACCAGCATGTCGAATTTGCCGGGCAGGGCCGGCATGTTCTGCTGTTGCAGGGCCAGGGGACTGAGATCACGCGCCGTTGCCACGGAAAGCGCCAGAGCCAGTGCATGGGTGCGATCTCCTCTTGTATAGAACGGAGTGCAATGCACGGCAGGAGCCAGATCTGCCTGTTCATCGGCAGGGGCCAGTCTCGAGACAACGAGCGCCGTGCGCAGGGCAGGCAGGGCCGATTCGTGCACGCCGCGCAATTGCAGATTGCCGAGGCGGGTCAGCTCGATCTGGCCCGAGGCATGGGTTCGTGCGAGGTCGGCCAGTACCAGCCACTGAGCGGCGGTTAGAGATGCGCAGCGAGGGCGCACGCGCACAATCCAGCCGTCCTGTGCCTGCATGGGCTTCCAGGTGCTGGGACACCAGCCGCGAATCTGGATGGTCTCAGGGCTGGACAAGCGCTGCTCCAGGCGACGAGGCCAGGGCACGGCCGGCCCGCTGGGACAAATCTGACTGGCAAATTCCATGCAACATAGGTCATCCACGGTCGGTTTGGCCGATACCCGGGCCAGACAAACAAAATGTGCAGAGGGAAATGAAGAGGTGATGAGCCGCACGCAGGCGCTGGCATATCACAAGCCACATGCAACCCCGCTGCGCCTTGTACACACCAGGCCGGTCTCCGGACTTACAGAGCCCACCTGAGGGTGGCATGTCGATGCGCCTTCCCGCTTTCGCAGTGGCGGCCATGGCCGTGGGCCAGAGCATGCATCTCCATATCTCTGATTACCGTTGCGGGTGCAGTGCAGGATTGATGGGGATTCCATTCACCTGCTTCTCGTTTCACCTCCGCGTGCCAAAGCACGCCATGAGGCACCTGTGGTGGCGCGATCTTACGCGATAACCTGGTGCACACGGCCGAACTCATCGGCCTGGCAGCAGCTTTCCTGCCGCTTGTGCGGCGACCGGATATCGATAGGGCGGGCAGGGGGCGGCGTGATGTCCTGCCAGATGATTATCAAAATAGATAGCTATCAACGCTTTCCTGTTAGGCGGTAGATGCCTTTTCTTAGCTAAATTTCAGCGGCAGTCGCAAGGTATCCGGCCAGGCTTTTGCCAGCCGCTTGGCACCACCAAACAGACGCTTGTTCTGGCCCGCAGCGGCTTCACAGTCCACCAGAACCTGCGCCAGGGCAGGTATGGGACCGCGCTCCAGTTGCAGCACGTCGGGGCTGCGGAAGTCGCTGATCAGCCACAGGCAGGATGGTTGCCGGGAGTATCTGGCCGCCATCTGCCAGCCTGACTGCAGGGCCGGGGCCAGCGGCGTGCCGCCACCGCCGCGCAGCGGCTCGATCAGATCGGCATTCCAGCGTGGCGCCCGCGTGGGCTCCAGCAGCCAGTGCAGCCGGCCTGCGCCGAAGCAGAGCAGGGCCACGGATTCGCGCTGCAGATAGGCCCGGCGCAGCCACTGCAGCAGCAGGCCCTTGGCCTGGGCGAATGCGCCGCTCTCCACCATGGAGGCCGAGCAGTCCAGCAGGAACAGGTGTTGCCTGCGTACAGCTCCCTCGGGCTGGTGCCAGCGCAGATGGGAGGGTGCCAGCGGCAGCCCCTGGCGCTGGCGCAGGGTGGCTGTCCAGTCAATCGATGCCCCAGGCATTTTGTGGACGCTGGATACTGCATCGCTGGCCAGGGCCAGGCCTTGGTTGGCGGAGCCGATTTGCCCCCGGCCGGCGCTCAGCGCAGCAGACCGGAGGCCCGGGCTTTTTTTGCGGCCAGGGCCTCCAGGGCTGCCTGAGCCATGGCGTCGGCCTGTTGAGGCTCGAAGACGACGCTGCTCACGGCTTGAGCCTGACCCCAGCCGGCAGGCGGCTGTTCGAGGCCCGGGCCGGCGTCTTGAGGCAAGGAGCCGGTGGCGCCGGGCTCGCGGGAGGCCGTTGAAGGGGGTGCTGACGCCTGGATATCAGGCTCCGTGCGGTCTTTGCGGTCCGTGCCGGATGACGCAGCGGGCACGGCCGCAGGTGTGGTTGCGGGAGTCTGCTGGGGCTGACTGGCGCTGCCCGGGTCTGGCTGGGCAGCGCGATGCTGCAGTACCAGTGGCGCGACTTCGGCCACATGGGCTGGCGTGATGCTGTGACTGCCTTGCCAGGCTGCCAGGGCGCGTGCAGCGCGCAGCATGACCAGGTCGGCACGCAGTCCGTCTACCTGGGCGGCAATACACTGCAGGGCCACGGCCTCATGGACGGCATCGCTCCAGGTCAGTTCCGAGGCATTGCGGCAACGGCTGCGTGCCTGCGCCAGCCGCTGGCGGATCTCCTGCTGGTGGGCCGCATGGGATTGCACAAAGCCCTGGGGGTCCAGGTCAAAGCGCAGCCTGGCCTTGACGATGCTGCTGCGCAGCTGCGGGTCCTGGGCATTGTCCAATTGCACACAAAGGCCCAGGCGGTCCAGCAGCTGCGGGCGCAGCATGCCTTCCTCGGGGTTCATGGTGCCGATCAGCACAAAGCGCGCGGCATGGCTGTGCGAGATCCCGTCGCGCTCTATGCGATTGATGCCGGAGGCTGCCACATCAAGCAGCACATCGACGATGGCATCGGGCAGCAGATTGATCTCATCGACATAGAGAACCCCTTCGTGCGCCTTGGCGATCAGGCCCGGCGCAAAAGCCACTTCATGGCTCGCCAGAGCTTTGGACAGGTCCAGGCTGCCGGTCACATGCTCGATGGAGGCACCTAGCGGCAGGGTGACGAACGGTGCAGGTGCCAGCAGATCCGCCAGCGCACGTGCTGCCGTGGACTTTGCCGTGCCGCGCGGGCCCCGGATGAGCACGCCGCCGAGCTGTGGCTCGATCGCGGCCAGCAGCAGAGCCTGCACGAGGGAGGGCTGTCCCTGTATGGCAGAGAGAGGGAATACGGGTACCGGATCGTGGTTGGGGCTCATTGGGAAACCTGTCCTTCCATGAATTCTTCGTGCTCCAGCATCTGGGTCAGCAGGCTCTGGCGATGCTCGCCGGGCTGCTCCCACATGCCGCGGTCTATGGCTTCCAGCAGGCGCGAGACGATATCGCCCAGCGCCTGTGGATTGTGCTGGCGCAGAAACTGGCGCACGCTCTCATCTTCCACATAGGCCTGGGTGACCATGGCGTAATGCTGGTCCGAGACCAGCTCGGTGGTGGCATCGAAGCCGAACAGATAGTCCACCGTGGCCGCCATCTCGAAGCCGCCCTTGTAGCCGTGGCGCATGGCGCCCGCAATCCACTTGGGATTGGTGACGCGGGCGCGTACCACGCGACCGATCTCCTCGGCCAGGGAGCGAATCCTGGCAGACTGAGGATTGCCGTGGTCGCCATGATAGACGGCAGGGTCGCTGCCGCCCAGGTGCCGCACGGCCGCCACCATGCCGCCCTGATGCTGGTAGTACTCGCTGGAGTCCAGCAGGTCATGCTCGCGGCTGTCCTGATTCTGCAGCACCACGTCCAATGCCTGCAGACGCCGCTCCAGAGCGGCGCGGGCCGGCACGCCATCGGCCTGCTGGCCGTAGGCATAGGCACCCCAGTGCAGGTAGTGGCGTGCAAAGTCACCTGCGTCGGTCCACTGGCCGCTACGCAGCATCTCATGCATGCTGGCACCATAGCTGCCGGTGGGCGCTCCGAAAACGCGCCACAGCGCCTGTTCGCGGGCTGCGTCGGCGCTCAGGCCTTGATCCACGGCAGCCTGCGTATCTCGCAGCACGCGCGCGCGGATGGGGTTGTCCTCGGCGTCCTCATCGAGCTCGGCCACGGCACGCACTGCGGCATCGAACATCTGCACCACATTGGGAAAGGCATCGCGGAAGAAGCCGCTGATGCGCAAGGTCACGTCGACACGCGGGCGACGCAGCCCCACGGCGGGAATGACTTCAAAGTCGGTCACGCGCTGGCTGCCGGCCGCCCATTTGGGACGAACCCCGATCAGGGCAAAGGCCTGGGCGATATCGTCACCGCCGGTACGCATGGTGGCTGTTCCCCAGACGGAAAGACCGATGGCCTGAGGGTACTCGCCATGCTCCTGCAGATAACGCTCCAGCACGCGCTGCGCGGACTGCTGCCCCAGCGCCCAGGCGGTCTGGGTGGGGATGGCACGGGTGTCCACGGTGTAGAAGTTGCGCCCTGTAGGCAAGGTGTCGCAGCGCCCGCGCGAGGGCGAGCCGCTGGGGCCGGGTGGCACAAAGCGCCCTTGCAGTGCTTGCGAGAACTGCAGCAGCTCCTGCGGGCCGCAGGCATCCAGTGACGGTGCAATCTGCTGCTCTATGCGCGTCAGCACTTGTAGTGTGTGCGGCCAGTCGCGGGCCAGCGCGGGATTGGCAATGACCTGCAGGGCCAGCAGCTCGAGCCGCTCGCGCGTGTCCCCGCCATGGCGCCAGCTGCCGGCATCCTGCTGCTGCAGCGCGGCCGGACGCGGGCCGTTCCAGGGCGCGGCGGCATCCATGTCCAGCGGGTTCCAGTCCATGGCCGGCAGCAGGTCGGCTGTCAGCGCATTGAGCAGGCCTTGCTCGCTGCCGGCATTGCCGGGATAGCGTGCCAGCGAGAGCAGGGTGGATTCGCGCAGCTGGCCTTGTGGCGAGCTGCCGAAGATATGCAGGCCATCGCGGATCTGGGTTTCCTTGAGTTCGCACAGATAGGCATCGATGCGTTCCAGCAGCAGCTCGTCGGCATCGGGCTGCGCGCCCGCCGCTTCGAGGCCGAGTTCGCGCAGCAGATCCTGCTGTCTGGCGCAGTCCAGAATCTGCTTGCGCAGCATGCCGGAGCGGCGCAGGTCGACCAGCAGGGCTTCGTAGTACTCGTCCACCAGGCGTTCAAGCTCCTGCATGGGGCCGTGGTTTTCGGCGCGCGTGAGCGGCGGCATCAGATGGTCGATGATGACGGCCTGGCTGCGGCGCTTGGCCTGAGCCCCTTCGCCCGGGTCGTTGACGATGAAGGGGTAGACATGCGGCAGCGGGCCGAGAATGGCATCGGGCCAGCATTGCTGCGACAGCGCGAGGCTCTTGCCCGGCAGCCATTCCAGATTGCCATGCTTGCCCACATGGACCATGGCGTCCACGCCGAACACATCGCGCAGCCAGAAGTAGAACGCCAGATAGTGATGGGGCGGCACCAGCTCGGCGTCGTGATAGCTGGCGTAGTCATTGCGTCCATCGAGAGCGCGCGCGGGCTGTATGCCGACAAAGACATGGCCCAGCTGCAGGCCGGCAATCATGAACCAGCCATCGCGCAGCATCGGGTCCTGCTCGGGTGCCCCCCAGCGCTCGGCTATGGCCTGGGCCATATCGCCGGGCAGCTGTGCCAGACGCTGTTGATAGGCCTGCAGCGAATAGCCTAGGCTTGCAGGACGCAGCGGCCATTTTTTGGGGTCGTTGGCAATGCCTTGTTGCAGCAGGCCCATCAGCGCCAGGCCGGAGTCGGGCCGCGCAGCAGCATCCCCCAGCTGCCAGCCGTCGCGTGCCAGCTGATCCAGCAGGGCAATGACGGATTCCGGCGTATCGAGACCCACGCCGCTGCCCATGCGTGCCTCGCTGCCCGGGTAGTTGGCCAGTATCAGCGCGGCTTTCTTCTGAGCCGCAGGCTTGCTGCGCAGCTGGCACCAGCGCCAGGCCAGCTCGGCAATCCAGGCAATGCGGTCGGGCTCGGCCTGGTAGCTGATCACATCGGTTTGCGTCAGCTCGCAGCGATGGGCCAGGCCTTTGAAGCTCATGGCGCGCGTCATGATGCGACCGTCCATCTCGGGCAACACCACCTGCATGGCAATGTCGCGCGGGCGCAGGCCCTGGCTGTCGGCCAGCCAGTCCTCGCGGTTGCTGCCGCTGGCAATCACCTGCAGCACGGGAATGTCGCCGGCCAGCGCGTCGGCCGCCTCGCCGGTGCGCGCATGTTCTCCGAGGGCCGCAAACGCCGTGGTGTTGAGAATGATCTGCACCTGGTGGGTGATGCACAGGGAGCGTAGCGTCTGCAGGCACAGCCCGTCCTTGAGCGACTCCAGGGCCAGCGACAGCGGGTTGAGGCCGCGTGCGAGCAGGGCGTCAGCCATGGCATCGAAGGCCTCGGTATTGGCCGCCAGCAGATGCGAGCGGTAGAAGACCAGCATGGCCACGGGAGCGCCGGGCGTCCAGCGTGCCTGCAGGTCGTCCAGGCCCGGAAGATGCCCTGCATCGTCAGCCAGCCAGGCTTGAGGCACATGCACGGCCACGGGGGGCAGCACCCGCACGGGCGCTCCCTCGCGGCCCTGGTTCAGGCCCCAGGCTGCCGCCATGCGCAGGAACTCGCGGGCATTGCCAAGGCCGCCGGCGCGCAGGTATTGCCACAGCGCACGGCTTTGCTCGGGCTCCAACGTGCCCTTGGCCAGCAGTTCGGGATCTTCCTGGTTGTCGCCAGAGAACATGGCCAGCTTCTGGCCCTTGCGGCGCGCCAGCTTTTGCAGCTGCTCGATGCCGTAGGGCCAGGTGGACTCGGCTCCCAGATGATCGACGATGACCAGCCTGGCATGCTGCAGCACCTCGTCGATATACAGATCGAGCGAGGCGCTCTGGCGCAGATGCAGCAGGTTGGCCAGGCGCAGCGTGGGCGTGGAACCCGCGGCCCGGGGCTCGGCCTGCAGCCACATCCGGTAGGCATCGGCCAGCAGCGACAGCGTGGTGTCGGCGGAACTGAGCACCACCATGTCTGCAGGCGTCTGGTCCAGACGGGTGATGATGCTGTCGTCTTCGACAAAGCCGCCAGGGCGGGAGCTGAGCAGGTGCATGATTCAAAAAGATAGCTTTATCCGCTTGCCAGTAAAGCGATAGAGGCCGATTTGCCTGGATTTTATGCCTGGGCGCCCAGCAAGGCCTGGCGCAGCACGGCGGCGTCCAGCTGCTTGCCGATGAACACCAGACGCGTGGCCGCAGCTTCGCCGTCGGCCCAGGCACGGTCGAAATAGGCATCAAAACGGCGGCCCACGCCCTGCACCAGCAGACGCATCTTCTTGCCCGGCAGGGCGGCAAAGCCCTTGACGCGCAGCACGCCATGTTGCTCAACGATGGACTGCAAGGCCTGCATCAGGCGCTCACGGTCCACGGCACCCAGGTCGAGGTGCAAGGAGTCGAAGGCATCGTGTTCATGGTCTTCGTCATGGTCATGGTGGCTGTGCTTGTCGTCGATCGACAGCTCGGCGGCGCGATGCTGGCCCAGCAGCACGTTCAGGGGCACCTGGCCCTGCACGGCTTCGATCATCTTCACGCTGGCAGGTACTTCTTCGGCCACCAGGGCTCGCACCTGACCGAGTTGTTCGGCCGTGACCAGATCGGCTTTGGACAGCACCACCAGGTCGGCGGCCGAGAGCTGATCCTCGAACAGCTCATGCAGGCTGGCGTCATGGTCCAGATTGGGGTCGGCCTGACGCTGTTCATCGACGGCATGCGGGTCATGGGCAAACTGGCCGGCAGCCGCAGCGGGCGTGTCGACCACGGTGACCACCGAATCGACAGTGAAGACATTGGCAATGTCGGGCCACTGGAAGGCCTGGACTAGGGGCTTGGGCAGGGCCAGGCCGCTGGTTTCGATCAGCAGCACATCGATGTCGGCGCGGCGTTCTGTCAGGGCCTTCATGACGGGGAAGAACTCTTCTTGCACGGTACAGCACATGCAGCCGTTGGCCAGCTCGTAGATCTGGCCCGACTGCATATCCGCGCCGCCTTCTTCCTTGCAGCCTATGGCACAGGTCTTGAGGATTTCGCCGTCAATGCCCAGTTCGCCGAACTCGTTGACGATGACCGCCACGCGCAGGCCCTTGGCCTGCTCGAGAATATGGCGCATCAGCGTGGTCTTGCCGCTGCCGAGAAAGCCGGTGACGATGGTGGCGGGGATTTTGGTGGTTTGCATGGATCTATCTCCGGTGGAGGAAAGCAAGAGAAATCAGGGGCGTTCGAGGACGGCCGGTCCGTGGACATGGCATTGCGGGTTGACGCGCGCATCAAGCACATGGCCTGTGAGTGTGGACGCCAGATTGTCGGCATCCATGGGACCGTACCAGACGCCGTCGGGGTAGACGATCATCAACGGGCCATGGTTGCAGGGGTACTGGCAGCCGGTTTGCAGCGGCTGCAGCCGGTTTTTCAGTCCCGGGGTTTCACGTATCGTGCGCGTCAGTGTGGGCCATAGCTGCAGCGCTCCCTTGGCCGCGCAGCGCGGGCCCACGCACCACAGCACATGGTGGCGGTGCTCGGGCACCAGCGACCAGCCCTTGGGGTCGTGCTCCCATGGATCGTCGCCCAGCACCTCTGGCACATCGGGCTGGCGCAGTGCATCTTCCACGGACCGGGCCAGCAACTCGGTCAGTCCGGGTAGCTGCAGCAGCGGTTGACCAAATACCAGACGCGGAGAGGGCTGTGAGGAATCACGTGCTGCACGCCAGCGCATGATGAGCTTGTGCAGCCAGCGGCGCAGCGAGGCTTCGTCAGGCACCATCACGGGCAGGATCAGAATGCTGCGCGCCTCGGCACACAGGTCCAGCGCCTCGCCCAGCGTGGGCTGGGCGCGGTCCACATAGGCCGTGGTCACCTGCTGCACAGGCTGGCCTGAGGCTCTCATGGCGGCTTCCAGCCGCGCGGCCAGATCGCTGAGCTCCGTCAGGCCTGCGGTATAGGCGCCGCCCCGGCTGAGCAAGATGATGGCCAGCGAAGGAGCTGCTGCCTGATTGAGGTCGGCAGGTCGGTAGGTGGGGAGGCGCTTGTTCACGGCAGCTCTCCTGCAGAAAACTCCACGCGCTGGACGCTGATCTTGCGCTCGGGGTGCAAGGCAGCTGCCAGGCGCTGTGCGGCTTCGATATTGCGCGGGCCGGGTGTGGCTTCGGCATAGCTCATCACGAAGAACCGGCGATTGCGAATGGCGGAAACCGCCTCAAGTTCCTTTTTTTGCAGCAGGAAGTCGATCTTGCCCTGGGCGTCGGGTTGGCCGTAGTCAATGATCACGATCCACTCGGGGTCGCGCTCGATCACGTCTTCCCAGTTGCCGCGCTGCCAGTTCTGGCTCAGGTCTGCAAAGATATTGCTGGCTCCAGCCTCGTCCAGCATGGCTTGTGGCATGCCGAAGTGACCGACGGTGACGGGAATCTCCTGGCCGCTGTCGTAGACAAAGACGCGCGGCAGCGTGCGGTTGCCTTGCATCTGCTGGCGCAGCTGGGCCTGGGAGGCCCGCAGTTTGTCTATGCGTGGCTGGGTCTGCGGGAGGACGTCAAAGATGCGACTGATGTTCTCCATGTCCAGCAGTGCATCGTCCAGTGCGATGCGCTCGCGCTTTTGCACGCGGATGCAGGATTCGGACAGCACATAGGAGGCGATCCCGTGGCTGGCCAGGCGCTCCGGGGTCACGGCACCTTGGCGAAAGCCATAGCTCCAGCCACCAAAGACAAAGTCGGCTTCGGCGCCCAGCAATACCTCCAGGTTCATGCCCTGGGATGAAAGATCAGGCAGACGCTGCAGCCAGGGCTTGAGCTGGGGGCTGATCTCCTTGCTGGAAGGGATGCCCGAGTAGCCGACCAGGCGCCGGCCCAGACCGAGATAGAGAAAGCTCTCGGTGATGTTGACGTCATGGGTGACGGCACGCTGGGGAACCTTGTCATAGCGCACCGTCTGCCCGCACACCGGCAACTCCAGTGCGGGCTGATGCTGGCGCATCGGTACCGCAACCGCCTGCGGCTCGGGCGCTTTGCCGCAACCGGCCAGCAGCAGCGATGCCGCCAGCAGCGCCGAGGCGCAGGGACGATTCAAGCCAATAGCTTGCATGGCAACAGGCCTGGGCAGCATCAGAAACGCATCAGCGCGGACAGTTCCACGCTGCGTCCGCGTCCCAGCAGCCACTGGTTGCCACTATAGGCATAGGTGGCATAGAGGCGGTTGGTCAGGTTGCGGCCCACCAGGCGCAGCGTGGTGCGCGGGTTCATATCCCAGCTCAGCACGGCGTCGGTCACCACATAGGAAGGCATGCGAACGGTGTTGGCGTTGTCACCAAAACGGTCGCCCACATAGCGCATGCCCAGCGATGCCTGCCAGGGGCCGGTGCGGTAGTGACCCCAGAGGTTGGCAGTCACGCGCGGTACGTTGCTGGGGCGGTTGCCTGCACGGTCCACGCCCTTGCTGCCTTCGAGCAATCGGTCGAACTTCGCATCCACATAGGCAATATTGCCTTCGAAGCGCAGCGTCTTGCTGGCATGGATGAGACCGGTCAGTTCAATCCCCCTGGACGACTGCTTGCCACCCTGGACCGACAGCGCCGGACGATCGGGGTCGCGGGTGATGATGTCGTCCTTGACGATGCGATAGGCCGCCACGGTCCATTCGCCACGCCCATCGGCCAGTTGCTGCTTGTAGCCGACCTCGATCTGGCGGCCCTGGCTGAGGCTGAAGCCGGTTTGCGACTGGGCAATCGCCAGCAGGCTGGTGACGGGGTCATGGCCGGTACTGGTTTGCACATAGGCGCTGCTGAGCGCATCGAACTTGTGGGTCAGGCCCAGGCGCCAGGAGGTGCCGTTCAGCGGCTTGTCAAAGCCCGATCCGTCCTGAATATTGTTGCGCGAGAAGGCATACCAGTCACGGCGCATGCCGGCCATCAACAGCCATTGCTCGCTGATCTTCCAGGCATCTTCGAGATACAGCGCATTCTGGCGGAGGCTGGAGTTCATGCGCGGCAGATAGGCATCGGGGCTGTCCCAATAGCCATGCTGCGGGTTGAAGGCCGAAACCGTGGATTTACCGGTGTAGGGAGAGTTGCTGGTGTTGGTGAACTGGGCGTTGGAGATGTCCCAGCCCACGGCGATCTGGTGGTTGGCGGCCTTGAGGTCCAGCCCCATGCGATTGCCCGTCTGCTGCACATCGTGGCCGATTTCCAGATAGTCGGATCGCCCCACCTGGCCGGTGGCCGGCTGGTAGTCGTAGGCCTCGATGTTCTTCCAGTGGCGATCGGACTTGAAGTGATAGAGCTCGTTGCGCACCGTCAGCGCGTCGCTGGCACGCCACTGGGCCTTGGCACGGAAGCGCTGGTCCTTGAACTGGTCGATGGCATCGAGCACGTTGTAGTTCTTGTTGCGCAGCTCCTTGACGATCTGCCCGTTGACCACGGGCGAGCCGAAATAGCGCTCGGGCTTTTGCTGGCTGATGTCGGCACTGAGGTCCACGGTCAGATCGCTGCGCGGCGTCCAGCGCAGTGCGCTCATCAGCTTGCCGCTGCTGGCCTTGCCCAGCTCGCGCTCGCCGTCGGTGCGGTCGCCATAGGCATCGAGACGGTAGCTCAGGGTCTCGCCCAGTGCGCCACTGGCGCCGATGCCGGCGTAGGCCTTGCCGTGGCTGCCTGCTCCCAGCAGCACTTCGGTGGAGCGCTCGCGGCTGGGCTGCTTGCGGATGGCATTCATGGTGGCACCTGTGGTGCCGCTGCCATACATCAGCGATGCCGGGCCGCGCAGCACTTCGATGCGCTCATAGCCCCAGCTGTCGCCCGGATAGTTGACGGTGCCCGAGGCCACGCCCAGCATGATGCCGTCCTCGGCAATGCCGATGGAGTTCACGCCATTGAAACCGCGGCTTGAAAAAGACAGCCCCCCATTGCCGGGGGCGCCCGATGTGCTCAGGCCCACGGTGCGGGTGACCGCGTCGGAGACGCGGTAGTCCGCACGCTCGTCTATTTGCAGCGAAGACACGCCGCTGACGCTGGCCGGGAGGTCCAGCACGGGTACGTTCACATGGGAGGCCGTGGTTGACGGCTGGCTGGTCTGCAGCTCATGCGAAGGCAGGCGGTTTTCCCGCACCGTGACTTCGGGCAGGGACTGCTGGGCCATGCCGATGGCGGGGCAGAGCAAAAGCAGCTTGAGTGCGGTGCTGCCTAGATGGCGCAGCTGAGGCTTGGAGTTGAGGGCGGAATGAAGAGCAGCAGAGGTTTGTGGATGAGAGCACATATCACGAGGCCGAAACTGCCTGAAGGGATAGCTGTGCCGCAGACAGGTCCGCCTTTACCAAGCATGACGCAATCCACTTTCTGGCCGCTATCCGCACCCCGCAGACAGTTTTCGTAAATACCGCCCCGAGGGGCGGAGTTGAGTCATCGGCAGGCCGGTCTCCGGGCTCACAGGCAATTCATTGCTGAATTCACGACTCGCCTTCCCGAAAGATGCAGACCGTCGCGATGCGAGGGGCCGGATCATGTCCAGTGGCTGCAAGCGCTGATGCGCTCGCATGAGTGTGTTGACCTGCTTACCGTTGCGGGGGCAGCCAAGGCTTCCTGAGCTTGCGATCAGACCTTGTTCCCGTTTCACTCGCTTCAAGCGAGCACCTTCCGAAACGAAGCGCCATCAAGGCGCCGCGAGAGTTTATCAGTCCCCGGGCGAAACGCGCAGGGATTTAGAGCAACTCGTCCGGCATGAACTCGATCAGCGGTCTGCCGCTGCGCTCGCTCAGGCGCACCTGGGCATGCACGCCGTAGACCTCGGCAATGGTCTGAGCGGTCAGCACCTGGGCCGGCGTGCCCTGCGCCACCAGTTCTCCTGCCTTGAGCAGGTACAGGCGGTCGCAGTAGTGAGCGGCCAGTGGCAGCTCGTGCAGCGCGGCCAGCGTGGTCAGGCCCAGGCTGCGGATCAGGTTCATCAGTTCGAACTGGTGGCGTACGTCCAGGTGGTTGGTAGGCTCGTCCAGCACCAGCAGCCTGGTCTGCTGGGCCAATGCCCTGGCCATGAGCACGCGCTGCTTCTCGCCCCCCGAAAGGGTGGAGAACATGCGCTGCGCCAGCGACTGGGCACGGACCTGAGCCAGGGACTGGGCGACGATGCGGAAGTCTTGCTCGCTGTCCCGGGCGAAAGAGCTCTGGTGCGGCATGCGACCCATGAGCACCACGTCGCAGACGCGCAGATCGAACTCGCTGGCGTTTTCCTGGGTCAGCACCGCCATGGAACGGGCATTGGCGTGAGCGCTGCGCAGCCAGACGTCCTGCCCGTCTATGCAGACCGCACCGCTGGCAGGCCTGAGCATGCGGTAGATCATGCGCAACAGGGTGGACTTGCCGCTGCCGTTGGGGCCGAGCAGGCCGACCAGTTCGCCATGCCGGATATGCAGGCTGATGTCCTTGACAATGGAGGCGGCTGCCGTCTGCCAATGCAGGCGGCTGGCCTCCAGCAGGCAGCAAGAGCTGGGTGCGGAACTCACGGATTGCCCTTTTCCCGCACGCTCTTGCGGCACAGCATCCAGACAAAGAAGGGGCCGCCCAGCAGCGAGGTGATGACCCCCACGGGTACTTCGGCGGGGGCAAAGCTGATGCGCGAGAACACATCGACCCAGATCAGGAAGATGGCACCTGTGAGAGCGGCCACTGGCAGCACGCGCCGGTGCTCGGAGCCGACCAGCATGCGGGCGACATGGGGCACGATGAGGCCGACAAAGCCGATCGGACCCGTCAGCGCCACCAGCACGCCCGTCACCATCGAGACCAGAACGAATAGCCAGCGCCTGGTGCGGGTGGTGTCCACTCCCAGCGTGGCTGCGGTCTCTTCGCCTGCCAGCAGTGCATTGAGTGAGCGGGCCTGTGTCAGCAGCAGGGCCACGCCAGCTGCCAGCAAGGCAGCCGGCAGGCCCAGCTCCTGCCAGCGGGTTCCGGCCAGGCTGCCCAGGGTCCAGGTGAGCACGGAATTGGCCAGCTCGCGCTGATCGGCCGTCAGCACAATCAGGCTGGTGACGCCGCCCAGGCAGTAGGCAATGGCCACGCCGCCCAGAATGAGTCGCGATGCCTGCAATCGTCCATTGGCATGGGCCAGAAAGTACACGGCCACACAGGCCAGCAGCGCGCCGCTGAAAGCGCCCAGCGGCAAGGCCAGCTCGCCGGCAAATGCCAGTGCGCCGAAGGCCAGCACGCTTACGGCACCGACCGACGCACCGGAGGAAACGCCCAGCAGATAGGGGTCGGCCAGCGGATTGCGCACCATGGCCTGCATGGCCACGCCCACCAGCGCAAGGCCTGCGCCGGTCAGGGCTGCGAGCAATACGCGCGGCAGGCGCACGCGCCAGACAATCTGGTACTGGGCGCTGCTCCAGCTGCCCGAAGGCCAGTCCAGGCCCAGTCGCTGACCCAGCTCATAAGCCGTGATCTGCCAGGCTTGCCCGGGGGCGATCCGTACCGGCCCCAAGGTGATGGCCAGAGTCAGAGACAGCAGCAGCACTGCCGCCAACATGGCCAGCCATAGCTTCAGCTGATGGCGTTGCTGGACGAACATCTGTGTCAACGGCTGGGTCATGGCTGCAGCAGGGCGGGGTCCCAGGTGGGCATGGCGCCAGCGGGCCCGAAGCGCGAGGCGAAAGCCTGTGCAAGGTGTCTCATTGTCATTAGCCAGGGCAGACGGTCTGCATGCTGGTGACGAGATCGGGCGGAGGGCGGGCCTCGCAGCCTGTTGCCGTCACGCTGCTCCCCGCAGACGCTCGTTGCACATGCCGACTGCCAGAACTGGGTCCGGGTGGTCAGCGCTCAACAGGCCGGTATCCGGGCTGGCAGATTGCGCGAGGCATGTCACTTCGCCTTCCCGGCGTTGCCGCGCACCTCGTCGAAGAGGCCACGTAGAACACCAGTGACAGGCTCCTGCAAGCGCAAAAGCCATGAAGTGGTTTGATCTGCTTACCGTTGCGGGGGCAGCCAAGGCTTTGAACCTTGTTCCCGTTTAACCCGATGAAGCACCGGGCACCTGTCGCATGTAGAAAAAGCCTGCGGCACAGCCGTGCCGAGACTTGTTTCAGCGAAAAATTATATAGCAGCGCATCCAGACATCGTCTGGGAGATCAGGGCGATTCCTTTGGGGGCAGCGAGGCACAGCACAAGGCCGGCGTCGCGTTCAACGAGGCGCTGATGCAAGTTCAGGCACTTTGGCGACGCTGCCCGTGATCGATATCCGATGCCCAAACAGGCTGCAGCCACCTGAAATGTCGGCGGTGGCTGTTTTTGAGTGACTGCAGTCAAAACTGCGCTGACATTTGTGCACAAAATAGAGGCTGAGAAAGCCCCCGATTCTGAGGACATCATGAGCATTTGGTCCATCGACGCACAGACCGTCACCCACAGCATTCAGCTCGCTGTTGCGCCGGTTTTTTTTCTGACTGCCGTGGCCGGCATGATTGGCTCCGTAGCGGGGCGGCTGGCCCGCATCATTGACCGCGCCCGCAAGCTCGAGGAAAGCCTGCGCACCCTGGACGATCACGATCTGATCGCCCGCCATCTCAAGGAGCTGCATTTTCTGCGCGAGCGCGGGCGGCTGGCCAACGTCTCCATCGCGCTGCTGACGCTGTGCGGCATGTGCATAGGGCTGACCATCGTGCTGCTGTTCGTGGGCCAGGCCTACGGCGTCAGCGGCCACGGCTATGCCGTTTTCAGCTTTCTGCTGGGGGTGCTGGCCTTTGTGCTGGCGCTGTGCTGCTTCCTCTGGGAGACCATCATGGCGACACGCATTCTGGACTTTCATATGCTCACCCAGGCCAGGGCGGCCGTGCGCCATGTGGAGTCCGAGCATCGCCCCTGATTGCGCTGTGAGACATGTTCTTCCTGCCTCTGATCCTGGTGCCCATCGTCTTCCTGATGGCACTTGCTCGCCTCTATCAGATTCCCGTGCAGCTGCGTTCGGGCCGGTTGCTGCTGGTCGAGCGCGGCAGGCCGGTCTTGCGCCTTGCCACCTTGCTGGCCTATGCCGCTTTGCTGACGGGCAGCGGGGCATTGCTCGCGGCCTTGGTGTATGCAAGCTTTTTCGCGGCCGACCGATGGTCGGCCTATCTGCATCTGCTGCCTTATCTGGCGCTTTATCCCTTTCTCTACCTGGCGGCTGCCTGGGTGTTCTATTACGGCCTGAAAAAGTCTTCAGCCGACTGAACTAGTCCTTCATGGGCTCCAGCCAGGCAGCTGCGGCATGGATGATGCAGTCGGTCAGGCGTTGCAGGCTGGCCTGGGCATTGCGGGTATGGGCCCAGTACATGGGGATGTGGAGATCTCTGCCCGGGAGCAGTTCCATCAGATCGCCACTGGCCAGCTGCGGGGTGATCAGCTGGGCCGGGTGCATGCCCCAGCCCATGCCCAGTTCCACGGCACGGGTGTAGCCCTGGTTGGAGGGCAGAAAGTGACGCGCATTGTTGCGCCGTCCGTCCAGCCCCAGGCCGTGCAGCCATTGGTCCTGCAGGCTGTCCTTGCGGCCGTAGTACATCATTGGCGCCTTGGCCAGCATCTGTGCCAGCTCCCGGTCCGACTCGGCCTGGGCCAGGTGGCGCTGCACAAACTCCGGGCTGGCCACGGCGATATAGCGCATGCGGCCCAGCGGCCAGGTGTTGCAGCCTGCAATCGCCGAGCCCGTGGCCGTGACGGCGGCCATGACTTCGCCTTCCTTGATGCGTTTGGCCGTGTGGTCCTGATCGTCAATGCTGATGTCCAGCAGCTCGTTGCCATCCTGCGTGAAGGCCGCCATGGCGTCCATGAACCAGGTCGACAGGGAGTCGGCATTGACCGCCAGCTTCAGTGTGGGCAGGGCGGTCTGTCCTTCGGGGACCAGCTCGGGGTTCTTGCGCCGCAAATCGTTTTCCAGCAGCGCCACCTGCTCCACATGCAGGCACAGGCGTCGGCCGGCCTCCGTGCCGGTGCAAGGCGTGCCGCGCAGCACCAGCACCTGCCCCACGCGTTCCTCGAGCAGCTTGATGCGCTGGGAGATGGCGGAGGGGGTGACATGCAGCTTGCGCGCCGCACGCTCGAAGCTTCCCTCGCGCAATACGGCGGCAAGCGCTTCCAGTCCCGCGTAGTCCAACATTAGAAATTCTTCATTGAATTGAGTAAATGTAATTTTACTTAATTACTTCGCAGAGCAAGAATCCGGGCCGGTTTGGAGGAGTCAGCGGCTCATGGACATGACAACTAATTTTTATTCCGCCTGGATTGCAGGCTTTACGGTGTGCGCTTCGCTCATCGTTTCCATAGGTGCCCAGAACCTGTATGTGCTGCGACAGGCAGTGCATGGCGAACATGTGAAGGCCTGCGTGGCTCTGTGTGTGCTCAGCGACGGGCTGCTGGTTGCGCTGGGGGTGGCCGGCATGGCGCAGATGCTGGCCAGCTATCCGGCATTGGCCCAGTATCTGACGCTGGGCGGAGCCGCATTCTTGCTGGCCTATGGCCTTTTCGCCTTGCGGCGCATGTGGCTGGCCCCGGATGCCGCCATGGAGGCCGGCGAACGCAGGGCTGCACCACGCGGAATGATGAGCGTGCTGGCTGCACTGGCAGCCATCACTTTGCTCAATCCTCATGTGTACCTGGATACGGTCTTGCTGATGGGCTCGATTGGCGCCCAGCAGGAGGGTGCGGGCCGCTGGTCTTACGTGATGGGTGCGGCCTCGGCCAGCTGCCTCTGGTTTGTGCTGCTGGCGATGGCGGGGCGCCGTCTCAAGCACTTGTTTGCCAACCCCGGTGCCTGGCGCGTCATGGACGGTATCACCGGTGTGATGATGCTGTGTCTGGCCTGGTGGGTGGCGAACAGCGCTTTGGGAATGGAGATTTGAGTCTCAAGGTGCGCCAGCGCCATTCATTGCAGGCTCTTTCACACCCCCACATCGGGTTTCAAGCCTCTGCGGCTTGTTCCCACAGACCCACGGCTTCGATGAGGTTCCAGCTATTGCATTCAATGCGGTAGTGGCCTGTGGCTCCGGTCTTCTGGCTCTGGCCCTCGATCACCACAATATGCCTGCCATGGCGCTGGGCTTCGGAGAGCGGGCGGATCTTGTCGTAGTTGTGCCTCTCGGCAATGTCGCCACGAAAGGCAATCGTCACTTGCTCGCGCCGGGGGAAGTAGTCCTTGGCATATTTGTCCAGAGTGCGATCGGCAACCAGCGTGGCCATATCGGGCGAGGTGGCGGAAGAAGCGTTCATCGTGTCTCCTCAAGAGTGGACTCTTGTTTGTGTGCGGAATCTGAGCCGGTTTATGACGCAATTGTTGCATTTTGTTTCCGGTGGCGCCAGTGCCAATCTCCATGAAAAATGACGGACCTCGTCCTGCATCAACTCCGGCCGGGCGGTCACACGGCGGAACCGCCTTATGGCGCAGACAACGGCAGCTGCAGACCTGTCTTGATGCGCTCCAGCGCGATCGAGGTGCTGTAGCGGCGAATGTTCTCGTCCCCTTCGAACAGGCGTTTGCAGATGGCCTGGTAGTCATCCATGTCGGTTGCCGTGACGACCAGGATGCAGTCGGTTTCGCCCGTCACATAAAAGCACTGCTGTACAGCCGCTTCGTCGGCGATACGCGCCCTGAAGCCGCGCGACAGATCCGGCCTGTCGTTGACCAGCTGCACGGTGATGACCGCAGTCAGCGTGCGGCCCACCTTGACGGGCTCCAGCACGGCCACATTGGCGGCAATCACCCCGGTTTCCTGCAATCGTTTGATGCGCCGCTGCACGGCTGGGGCCGAGAGGTTGATGTGCTCAGCAATCAGACGCTGCGGCATGAGGTTGTCACGCTGGAGCAGGGCAAGAATCGCGTGGTCAAAGGAGTCCAGGTCGGCAGCAGGCATGGTGTTGGATGGGTTGAGAGCGAAACTTGCAGATTCAGGGCTGAAAACGAGCAAATTTCGCGGGTGACATGCAATATCGTACCCACCTATGTCAAAAAACAGCTGGAATCATTGGTGGCCCGTGTTGGCCGTATTGGGCTCGGTCACTGCACTCGGGTTGGGGACTTCGCTGGCCAAGCAGCTGTTTCCCTTGATTGGTGCCCAGGGTACATCGGCACTGCGAGTGGGTTTTGCCGCGTTGATTCTGGTGTGCGTCTGGCGGCCCTGGCGTTGGTCGCTCAACCGTCAGCAGGCACTGGCTCTGCTGGTTTTCGGCATGGCACTGGGCGGCATGAATCTGATGTTCTACATGGCGCTGCGCGATATTCCGTTTGGCCTGGCCGTGGCCATCGAGTTTTCAGGACCGCTGGCCGTGGCCATCTACTACTCACGCCGCGCGCTGGACTTCATCTGGCTGGCGCTGGCGGTTGTCGGCCTGGCCTTGATTCTTCCTCTGGGTGGCAGTGCTTCGGGCCTCCACCTGTCCCCGGCGGGTATTGCCTGCGCACTCGGAGCCGCCATCTGCTGGGCCTCCTACATCGTTCTGGGGCGCAGGCTGGGCCATATCCCCAGCGGCCAGGCCGTCTCCCTGGGCTTGCTGTGCGCGGCGTTGGTGGTGGTGCCGTTTGGTGTGGCAGAGGCAGGAGTCAAATTGCTGACGCCGTCGATTCTGCTGTTCGGGCTGATGGTGGCTGCCATCTCCAGTGCCTTGCCTTACTCACTGGAAATGCTGGCTCTGCGCCGTCTGCCGCCTGCCACCTTCGGCATCGCGCTGGCGACCGAGCCTGCCATTGCAGCACTGATGGGCATGCTGCTGCTCAGCGAGAACCTGACGGCCACGCAGTGGACCGCCATTGCCTGCATCATGGCTGCGGCCATGGGCAGCGCCGTGACGCGCGCAGGTACCAAATCGCCCGTGGTGGATGCTTCGGCAGCCACTTCCGGATGAATACCCATGCTATGAAAAGAGATGCTGCTAGCGCTTGCTCATCAATGCTTTGCCGAAATATTTCTAGTGAATAACCCTTGGAATTTAAGCGGCAAGCTCTGCTTTCTGTAGCTGCATTGGTTCGAAACGCTGCTTGTGCAGCGTTTTTTGTTGCCCCCCAGATTGCCTGTAAAGCAATGTTCCGATCAGTTTTGCGAGTCGTCGAAATCTTGAATGATGGCAGATAGATAGGGGGCTTTATTGCTTCCATGAGGACAGGCTTCTATGCTCATTTCGAGTCATATTTTTTGACCGATTTTTGCGCTATCCGGTTTGCGGTTTTGGCTGTCGTGGCTACTGCGTATTTGTAGGAATCTCGGTCTATTCAAATTAGGAGCGAGGTGCTACAACGGACGCACACGGTAACGAATGCCTTGCAACTTTGCGGCACTGATTCGAGCCCTGGTGCCGCCACGGGAGGTCATATGGATGTCATCAGCAATTCCGCAGCACGCTACGTTCGCCTGCGTGAAGAAGAAATGTCGCTGGACGAGTACCTTAGCCTTTGCCAGCGTGATCCCATGGCCTACGCCGGAGCCTCACAGCGCATGCTGTCCGTCATCGGTGAACCCGAAATGGTGGATACCCGCAACGATCCCGTGCTGTCGCGTCTGTTTGCCAACAAGGTCATCCGTCGCTATCCCGCATTCTCTGAGTTCTACGGCATGGAAGATGCCATCGAGCAGGTGGTGAGCTTCTTTCGCCATGCGGCCCAGGGCCTGGAGGAACGCAAACAGATTCTCTATCTGCTGGGACCTGTGGGCGGCGGTAAAAGCTCGATTGCAGAGCGTCTCAAATACCTGATGCAAAAGGCACCGTTCTACGCGCTCAAGGGATCGCCTGTGAACGAGTCGCCACTGGGTTTGTTCGACCCCGTGGAAGACGGCCCGGTGCTGGAAGACGAGTTCGGCATTCCGCGCCGCAGTCTGCAGCATGTACTCTCGCCCTGGGCCGTGAAGCGGCTGGAGGAATTCGGCGGAGACATTCGCCAGTTCCGAGTGGTCAAACGCTACCCCAGCATTCTCAAGCAGATAGGCATTGCCAAGACCGAGCCCGGCGATGAGAACAACCAGGATATTTCCAGCCTGGTGGGCAAGGTGGACATCCGCAAGCTGGAGAACTTTTCGCAGGACGACACCGACGCCTACAGCTACTCCGGTGGCCTGTGTCTGGCCAATCAAGGCCTGCTGGAGTTCGTGGAAATGTTCAAGGCTCCGATCAAGGTGCTGCACCCCTTGCTGACGGCCACGCAGGAAGGCAATTACAAGGGCACGGAAGGCTTTGGCGCGATTCCGTTTGACGGCGTGGTGCTGGCGCACAGCAATGAAAGCGAATGGAAGGCCTTCCGCAACAACCGCAACAACGAGGCGTTTCTCGATCGTATCTACATTGTCAAGGTGCCTTACTGCCTGCGCGTGAGCGAGGAAGTCCGCATCTACGAGAAGCTGATCCGGGAGTCTTCGCTGGCCAACGCCATCTGCGCGCCTGGCACGCTCAAGATGATGGCGCAGTTCTCCGTGCTCACGCGCCTCAAGGAGCCAGAGAACTCCAGCATCTTCAGCAAGATGCAGGTCTATGACGGCGAAAGTCTCAAGGACACTGATCCGCGCGCCAAGAGCTATCAGGAATACCGTGACTACGCGGGCGTGGACGAGGGCATGGAGGGCATCTCCACCCGCTTTGCCTTCAAGATACTGGCCAAGGTCTTCAATTACGACAGCACCGAAGTGGCGGCCAATCCCGTGCACCTGATGTATGTGCTGGAGCGGCAGATCGAGCGCGAGCAATTTCCGGCCGAGCTGGAGACCAAGTACATAGGTTTCATCAAGGAATATCTGTCCCAGCGCTATGCCGAGTTCATCGGCAAGGAAATCCAGACTGCCTATCTGGAGAGCTATAGCGAGTACGGTCAGAATATCTTTGACCGCTACGTCACCTACGCCGATTACTGGATTCAGGACAGCGAATACCGAGATACCGATACCGGCGAGGTGTTCGATCGCAATGCGCTCAATGCCGAGCTGGAGAAGGTGGAAAAGCCGGCCGGCATTGCGAACCCCAAGGACTTCCGCAACGAGATCGTCAACTTCGTGCTGCGGGCCAGGGCCAACAACCAGGGCAAGAACCCCAGCTGGACCAGTTACGAGAAGCTGCGCGTGGTGATCGAGAAGAAGATGTTCTCCAACACCGAGGAGTTGCTGCCGGTCATCAGCTTCAACGCCAAGGCCAGTGCCGAAGATGCGCGCAAGCATGAGGACTTCGTCACTCGCATGGAAGCCAAGGGCTATACGCCCAAACAGGTGCGTCTGCTTTGCGAGTGGTATCTGCGCGTGCGCAAGAGCAGCTGACAGCGGTGTCGGTGGCCCGGCACGGCCACCGACAGGACGGTTGAGTTGAGAACAGCCCCTGGAGATGGGAGCACAGATGGCACTGCATATCATCGACCGCAGGCTCGCAGGCAAGAATAAATCGGTGGGCAACCGCGAGCGGTTTGTGCGGCGTTTCAAAGAGCAGATCGCGGAGGCGGTGCGCAAAGCCGTGTCTGCGCGCGACATCCGCCATATCGATCAGGCGGAAAGCATCACCATTCCGAAAAAAGACATTCAGGAGCCGGTCTTCAGGCATGGTCAGGGTGGTATCCGCGATATGGTGCTGCCCGGCAATCGCGAGCATGTGCGCGGTGATCGCATTGCCCGGCCGCCTGGTGGGGGCGGCGGTTCGGGATCGCAGGCCAGCGATAGCGGTGAGGGGCAGGATGACTTCACTTTCACCTTGACCAAGGAAGAGTTCATGGAGCTTTTCTTTGAAGATCTGGCGCTGCCGCGCCTGCTGCGCAACCACATCGGCAATACCTTGCAATACAAGACAAGGCGCGCCGGCTACAGCCATGACGGCACGCCCAGCAATCTGGCGCTGGTGCGCACGATGCGCGGCGCCCTGGGGCGGCGCATTGCGCTGACCAAAGCTCCGCACCGTGAGCTCAAGGTACTGGAAGAACAGCTTGAAGCTCTGCTGGCGCAGGACGACGGCACCAGTGAGTCAGTAGCCGAGTTGCAACGCCGTATCGATACCTTGCGTGAGCGCATCGGCGCAGTGCCTTTCCTGGAGCAACTGGATCTGCGCTTTCGCAATCGCAGCAAGGTGCCCGTGCCCAGCAGCCAGGCCGTGATGTTCTGCGTGATGGACGTGTCCGGCTCCATGGATCAGGAGCGCAAGGAGCTGGCCAAGCGCTTTTTCATCCTGCTGTATCTGTTTCTCACAAGGCATTACGACAAGATCGAGATTGTTTTCATCCGCCACCACACCCAGGCCGCAGAAGTCAGCGAAGACGAGTTCTTTCACTCCACGGAAAGCGGCGGTACGGTAGTCAGCAGCGCGCTGGTCCTGCTCGAACAGATCATCAGGGCCCGCTACCCGGTCAACGACTGGAATATCTATGTGGCCCAGGCCAGCGATGGCGACAACTTCAGCGACGACGGCGGCAAATGCCACAGCCTTCTGGCCGAAAGAATATTGCCGCTGGTGCGCTACTACGCTTACCTGCAAGTGGTGCTCGAGGAGCAGAGTCTCTGGGAAGAGTACAGCCGCCTGCTGCCGCTGTTTCCCCATTTCGCCATGCGCAAGGTATCGGCAGCCAACGAGATCTACCCGGTGTTCCGCGATCTCTTCAAGAAGGATGGGGTATCGATATGAACCTCAATCTCTATCCCGTGCTGGACCTCAGCGCCAGCAGAAAGGCCGGAAATTCGCATGCGCAGGGGGAGCCGCGCTTTCGCGATGTGCCGCAGGCACCTTTGATGGCGTCCCAGCGACCGGCGTCTCCCTTGCCCGACCCCAGCGACTGGACTTTCGAGCTGATCGAACAGTATCACGCGGCGATTGCGGCCACGGCTGAGCGCTACGGTCTGGATACCTATCCGAATCAACTGGAGATCATCACGGCCGAGCAGATGATGGATGCCTATTCCAGCGTGGGCATGCCGGTCAATTACCGGCACTGGAGCTATGGCAAGGAGTTTCTGGCCACGGAGCGCCGCTACCGACGAGGCCATATGGGACTGGCCTATGAGATCGTCATCAATGCCAACCCCTGCATCAGCTATCTGATGGAGGAGAACAGCACGGCCATGCAGGCCCTGGTGATTGCGCACGCGGCCTATGGGCACAACAGCTTTTTCAAGAACAATTATCTGTTTCGCATGTGGTCCGACGCGGGGAGCATCATCGACTATCTCGTCTATGCGCGCGACTATGTGGCGCAATGCGAGGAACGCTATGGTTTCGACACCGTGGAGCAATTGCTGGATTCCTGCCATGCGTTGTCGAACTTTGGTGTGGACCGCTATTGCCGTCCCTCGCATAAAAGCCTGTCGCGCGAGCGCGCCGAGAGAGAGGCACGTGAAGCCTATGTGCAGCAACAGGTCAATGTGCTGTGGCGCACGCTTCCAGCCCGAAGGGACAAGGACAAGGACAGCACGACGCAAGGCAGCGAGCGCTTTCCCAGAGAGCCCGAAGAGAACATCCTCTATTTCATCGAGAAGAACGCTCCCTTGCTCGAACCCTGGCAACGAGAGATCGTGCGCATCGTGCGCAAGATCGCCCAGTATTTCTATCCGCAGCGCCAGACTCAGGTGATGAACGAGGGCTGGGCCACCTTCTGGCATTACACCTTGCTCAACACTCTGTATGACGAGGGCTGGCTGACCGATGGCGTGATGCTGGAGTGGCTGTCATCGCATACCAATGTGATCTACCAGCCGCCCGCTGGCCACCGGGCCTTCAGCGGCATCAATCCTTATGCGCTGGGCTTTGCCATGTACCGTGATATTCGGCGGATCTGCGAAAAGCCGACCGAAGAGGACCGCCGCTGGTTTCCCGACATGGCCGGCACACCATGGTTGCCAGCGCTGCACCACGCCATGCGCAATTACAAGGACGAGAGCTTTGTCGGCCAGTTTCTGAGCCCGCACCTGATACGCGACATGCGTTTGTTCTCTCTGCACGATGATCCTGAGGAACGTGATGTTCTGGTCAGTGCCATTCACGATGAAGATGGCTACCGCACACTGCGCCAGTTGCTGTCTCAGCAATACGACCTGGGGACGCGCGAACCCAATATTCAGGCCTGGAGCGTGAATCTGCGCGGCGACCGCAGTCTTACTCTGCGGCATACCCAGTACCAGGGCAGGCCGCTGGCAGAAGATGCACAGGAGGTGCTCAAGCATGTGGCTCGCCTTTGGGGATTTGGCGTGCATCTGGAAAGCGTCAACGGCGATGGCGAGACACCGGTATTGCTGCACTCGGTGCCTGCACCCTCGCATTGAGAAATCTCAAGTGGAAGTTGCCTGAAGCCCTTGCCTGTAAAGCGCTATAAGCGATCAAATCAAAAGAAAAAGCGCTGCGGAAGCAGCGCTTTTTTCTGAGTCAGGTCGTCAAGTGTGGCCGGCGGCCGGTTCTGTCCGGCCCCGGGGCCACAGCAGGTGCCTGTGCCCACCGTGCTCTTCGCAGCGCGGCCGTCATTCCCTGTAGAGGATGGGAGCGCCAACGTCTCTAAGGCCTTTGCGAATCAGAACGCGGGAACCACGGCGCCCTTGTACTTTTCCTGAATAAACTTCTTGGTGTCTGCAGAGTGCAGAGCGCTCATCAGCTTGGCAATGTCGGCGCCGTTGGCGCGATCCTTGCGGGCCACCACGATATTGGTGTAGGGCGAATCGGCACCTTCGATGAACAGGGCATCCTTGGTGGGGTTGAGCTTGGCTTCGATTGCGTAGTTGGTGTTGATCAGGGCCAGGTCGACATCAGCCAGTGCGCGGGGCAGCAAAGGCGCTTCCAGTTCCTTGAACTTCAGCTTCTTGGGGTTCTTGACGACGTCCAGAGCAGTGGGGGTCAGGCTCTTGGGATCCTTGAGCTCGATCAGACCATGCTTGGCCAGCAGAATCAGTGCACGGCCGCCGTTGGAGGGGTCGTTGGGAATGGCCACGGTAGCGCCATTCTTCAGATCCTTGATGTTCTTGATCTTGCTGGAGTAGGCACCGAAGGGCTCCACATGCACCTTGCCGTTGGGTACGGCCACCAGCGAGGTCTTGCGGTCCTTGTTGTAGCTGTCCAGATAGGGCTGGTGCTGGAAGAAGTTGGCATCCAGCTGCTTGTCTTCCACGGCAGCATTGGGCTGCACGTAGTCGCTGAACTCCTTGATTTCCAGATCGATGCCCTGAGCCTTCAGTGCGGGCTTGATGTGATTGAGGATTTCGGCGTGAGGAACGGCCGTGGCGCCCACCTTGAGCACGTCAGCAGCCTGGGCCGACAGCGCCAGAGTGGCAATAGCGATAGCAGAGAGAGCTTTCTTCAACATTGGTTCTGACCTTCTTCAGCAAGTTGCAATAAATTCCGGGCCTCATCTGGACCGCAGCGAACTAAGGTGCATAGTCTAGTGCCGTGTACCGACGTCTGCAGGACATTTTTCTTATTTGGTTATAAGAGCGTCGTTTTTTATACAAAATCTGATTTCGATTGCAGCCATGAATCCCGAAATGCTGGAGCGCCTGGTGCGCGTGCCTATGCCTTATGGCAAGTACAAGGGCCGTTTGATTGCCGATCTGCCCGGCAACTACCTCAACTGGTTTGCCCGCGAGGGCTTTCCCAAGGGCGAGATCGGTCAGTTGCTGGCCTTGATGCAGGAGCTTGACCACAACGGACTCAGCGGTTTGCTGGAGCCCATTCGCAAGGCTGCAGGGCTGCCGCCAAGAGCACAGGAATAGGCAAGAGAGGGCTGGCTGCGGTCGGCCAGATGAATATGCGGCAGGCGGGCCTGCAAAAGCCCTGGCAGTTTGCCTTTGGCCGGAAGCAGGTGACTGGCCCTTGGGCTTGGCCGACTGCGGCCGCGGCCAGGCCGCGAGTCTCCAAAATGACCTGCTTTGGTCCTGAAGGCGTTGTCAATCCTAGGCTCTGGACATATACAGATGAAGCTGGTCGCAGGGGGCGGCCTCAAGCCTCGGAGTCTTGCGAGAGGTCCGAATGCTGAACAATGCGTCCCTTGCCTGCATGTTTGGCCGAGTACATGGCCTCGTCCGCACTCTGCATCAGGTTGGCCGAGGAACTATCTGCGGTGCTGATAGAGATACCGATGCTGCTGCCGACTTGCACCATCACTCCACCATTCAGTGCAATGGGCTGGCGCACGGCTTCCATGCAGCGCTTCATGACAGACATGGCCTCACCGGGAGTGTGCAAGCCCGATAGCAGCACCACGAACTCATCGCCGCCCAGGCGGGCAACGCAGTCGCCGGCACGGGCCTGGGCCGTCAGTCGGGCAGCTACCACACGTAAAACCTCGTCGCCTGCGTCGTGACCCTGGGTGTCGTTGACCTGTTTGAAACCATCCAGATCCATGAAGCACACGGCAAGCATCTGGCCGTCAGCCAGCTCCTGGTTCAGCGTTTCCTCAAGTGCTCGGCGGTTCGCCAGACCCGTCAGAGCGTCGTGGTTGGCAAGGTGATTGGCGGCTTGTTCGCCTCGCTTGAGGGCGTCGATGTCCACCAGAATCCACAGCGACTCTTCGGCATTCAGCAGTGTGCCGGATGCATCCACCCACAAAAGCTTGCCCTCGGCATTCTGCACCTGGAACTGCGCGTGAAATTTGCCCCGAGCCAGCAAAGAGCCATAGGCTTTTTCGCCGATACGCCTGTAGGAGGCTTCGTCCGGGTAAAGCATGCGCGTGGATGCGCCCTGCAGTGCAGCTGCTGGCTGCTTGAGCAGACGGCGCATGGCGGGGTTGGTCCAGACGATCTTGCGCTCGCGCAGGCGAGCCATGCCGATCAGGTCATTGTTGATGACCAGTTCCTGCTCTTTGCGGATGCGGCGTTCACGCTGCTGCAGCCGGTACAGGGCTACCGAACCCAAAGCAATCAGGGCAATGCACAAGCCGGCGAGACCCCATGCACGCCAGGCGGAGGCGCGCCACATGGCCATATAGGCTTCCGTACCCAGCCCGGTAAACACCGTCAGAGGATATCCGGGCAGCCGATGGTAGGCCGTGATGCGCTCCACGCCATCGATCAGGGTCGGTGTGATGTACCAGCCTTCCTCGCTGTTGCGGCTGATGGCCTGGTGATATTCGGACGAGACAGCGGCCTTGCCGATACCTGCGTCGGCATCCTGGCTTGCAGCCGGATAGCGCGCGACCAGCAGTGCTTGATCGGTGCGCAATGCCATGGCGCTGCTGGTGCCGAACGACTGGCGCTGGAATAGCTGGTGAAAATGTTCGGCCGCGACTATGGCATAGACGATGCCCTGGAACTGGCCGCCCTCGGCCTGAAGGCGCCTTGCCAGCACGATAGACCATTTTCCGAAGGAGTGGCTGATCAGAGGCTCGGACACCACCATTCGGTCCGTTTCGCGGGCTTGAGCGAAATAGGCGCGTTCCGCCACTGAAAACGGCACATCAATTTCGCTGGGAGTGATGAGTACCTCGCCAGCACTGTCTGTGATGCGCAGGGCGGTGACAAAAGGAATCAGGGCACGCTGTTCCTGAAGCATTTCGTACAAGGCAAAGTTGGCCGCGGAAAGTCCGTCAAGGCTGCGCGCGCGGTAACGACTGGCAATCGATGACAGAGCGTTGTCCACCAGTCGCACCTCTGCAGCCAGCTCCAAGCTCAGGCTGCGCGCTTGGTGCCTGGTGACGGCTACTCCCAGGTCCATGTCCGCGCGGTAATTGGCATGCACGCCAAGCCAGGTGGCAAAGCACAGCAAGGCCGCTACCAGCAGGTTGCCGAGCACGATGCGATGCAAAAGCTTGTGAGAGCGAAAGCTTGTCATCTTGATTCTTGAGGTCCTTGAATACCAACCTGGGTCGGAAACGGCTCGGTTCCGGACACTTGCATCAACCACCTGCCGAGTAAAGCATCGCAGAGCTCAACAGCGCAATAGTCTTGCAATCATCCAGCAGGTGTCGGGAGCTTGCTGCGAGCATGCTCCCGAGAGGGGCGCCGCCTGCGCGAATGGCCAGAAGTGGGGTTCCAGACTCCGATGTGTTCCTGGTGCGTGATTGTGCAGGGCCGACCCCTTTCTCCATGCTTGTCGCGGGCACAAGGCGATGCGTTCCGGCAGAAGATGGCTCTGAAGCATATGCGGAAATAGTGAAGGCCTTGAGAAAATCTGAAATGAGAATTGATATCATTTGATGTCTTTTTGAGATCTATTCCCATTGCACCATGCCCGTTGTCGAAACCGCCTCCCATCGTGAAGTCGCAGCGCTTTACACAGATCATCACGGTTGGTTGCAGGGCTGGTTGCGCCGAAAGGTCGGCAATGCCTTTGACGCAGCAGATCTGACGCAAGACACTTTTGTCCGTATCCTGGGCGTGCGTGAGCCGCCGCGTCTAGAGTCGCCGCGTGCTTATCTGACCACCGTGGCCAAAGGGGTGCTTGTCAACTGGTGCCGGCGGCAGGCGCTGGAGCGTGCCTATCTGGAGGCTCTGGCCCTGTTGCCGGAACCTGAAGCACCGTCGCCGGAGCACCGGGCCCTGGTGCTGGAGGCCCTGCATGAGATAGATGCCATGCTTGATGCCTTGCCGCCGCTGGTACGGCGCACTTTTCTGCTTTCGCAGCTCGAGGACATGAAGTACGACGATATCGCCTCGCAGCTGGGCGTATCGCTGACCAGCGTCAAGCGCTACATGGCCCAGGCTTTCAGGCAGTGTCTGGCGTTGATGGAATGACTGCAATGGATGCACGTTTGCTGGACGAGGCTGCGGATTGGCTGGTCCGTCTGAACGATGAAGGCCTGACGGCTGCCGAACGCGTTGCCTTCGAGCGCTGGCGCCGGGCCAGTCCGGCCCATGAAGGTGCCTGGATGCGGGCCGAGCGGCTGATGGACAAGCTGGGCGGGTTGCCGCCGGCGCTGGCCATGTCGGCGCTGGGCCGATCACAGCGTCGCAGCCGACGGGCCGCTGTGGCCAGGCTGGCTGTTTTGCTGGCCGCCGTGCCTGGTGGCTGGATGAGCTGGCGTTTGGCACAGCAGCAGGGGTGGGCAGCCGACCTGCGTACTGTCGCGGGCGAGCAGCGCCTCGTGACATTGGCCGATGGCAGCCGTTTGCTGCTGGATACAGGAACGGCCATCGATGTCCGGTTTGATGCTCATCAGCGCCTGATACATCTGCACCGGGGCTCGATCTTGCTGGAAACTGCTGCCGATCCCAGTGGCGTGGACCGGCCGTTGCTGGTGGCGACGGCCGTGGGGCGCCTGAGGGCGCTGGGCACACGCTTTTCGGTGCAGCAGAACAGCGAGGGCAAATTCGTGGATCTGGCCGTAACCCAGGGTGCGGTCGAAGTCACATTACTCGGAGCCTCCGGGCCAGCGCTGGTGGTGCCCGCGGGCAACTGGGCGAGGTTGACTGCGCTGGGAGCAGATGAGCTGCAGACGGTACGACCGCAGCAACTGGCCTGGGTGCACGGCATGCTGGTGGCGGACGCCATGCCCATGGCAGAAGTCTGCGCCCAGCTGTCGCGTTACCGGCCCGGCCTGCTGCACTGTGCCCCGGAGGTGGTGTCCATCAAAGTGTCGGGCGCGTACCCTTTGGCCGATACCGACCGGGCCTTGGCCATGCTGGCCGAAACCTACGCCGTGACGGTGCACCGGCGCTGGCAGGGTTACTGGGTCACGGTGGCGGCCCGCTGAGTTCACAAGCAAGGCAGCTTCTAAAAAAATGCACGAAGGTGAGACTTTCCGGGAAGTTGTTTGGCAAGCAAGGTGAACCACTCATTTTTGCTTCCAAAGGACTGTCTTTCATGCCTGCTTCCATGGCCTCCCGTTCCCTATCGAATCCTGTAATCAGCCCGGTTGCGCGCGCCGCGCAGCTTGCCTTGCTGGGCTGGGCACTGGCGGCGACCACCCTGCAGGCTGCCGAGCCGCCCGCAGCCGGGCAGGCTCAGGCCTACCGGATAGAAGCAGGCCCGCTGGGCCGGGTGTTGTCCGAGGTGGCGGCCACGGCCGGCATGGCACTGTCGTTCGATCCTGCGCTCACACAAGGGCGGCAAAGCCCGGTGCTTTCCGGCAGCTATACGCCGCGCGAGGCACTGCAGCGCCTGCTGGCTGGCAGCGGGCTGGAGCTGGTGCCGCGTCACGGCGGCAGTTACACCCTGCAAAGGCAGACCGTGGCGCCCGTCTCGAGTGAGGAGGGCAGCACGCTGTCCGAGGTGCGTGTCACGGCTCAGGCCGAACGCAGCGGCACCACGGAAGGCACTGGCAGCTACACCCAGACCGGTCCCAGCCGCACGGCAACGGGTCTGGGCCTGACATTGCGCGAGACGCCGCAGTCGGTAAGCGTGATGACACGCCAGCGCATGGATGACTTCAAGCTGGAGACGTTGGCCGATGTGCTTGAGCAGACGCCGGGCATAGGTGTCTATCGACAGAACAACGCGACGGACTTTCAGGCCCGCGGCTCGGAGGTGAATCTGCAGGTCGACGGCATGTCCCAGCTCAGCAATGGCTGGTACTTTGTCACCAGCACCATGTATGCACTGGACGATATGGCGGAGATGGACCGCGTCGAGGTGCTCAAAGGCTCGTCGGGACTGGTTGTCGGCAAGGGCGGCTATGGCGCCACCGTCAATCTGATCCGCAAGCGTCCCACGCGCGAGTTCCAGGCCAGCGTGCGCGCCAATGCCGGCAGCTGGGATACCTATCGAGCTCAGGCCGATATAGGCGGCTCGCTCAACGAGGCGGGGACGCTGCGCGGCCGCGTGGTTGCGTCCATGACGGATGCGGGCAGCTTTCGCGACAACGAAAAGAGCAACAGCAAGATGTTGTTCGGCACGCTGGAGGCGGATCTTACCCCCGATACCTTGCTGAACCTGGGCATCACGCTGCGCCAGCGCGAGGCACGCGGCTTCGGCACGACCCGACCCATACAGCGCTACACCGCAGCGGGTGCCGAAGTGGGGCTGATGCCGCGCTCGTTCAACAACGGTGCACCCTGGTCGGGCTATGAACAGGAAAGCACCGAGCTGTTCGGCAGCGTGGAGCAACGTCTGGCCCATGACTGGACGGCAAGCCTGAAGTTCTTCCATCAGAGCGTGAAGATGGACGACATGAAGCTGGGCTATCTCTGGAACAGCACCACCGCTGCCTATCTGCCATGGCAGGACGTGGAAAACCGCAACTGGTCGGTCAATCTCGACGTCAAAGGTCCTTTCACCCTGCTGGGCCGCACGCACGAGCTGCTGGCCGGCGTGGGCATGTCGCGCTACCACAGCGGCCTGCTCTACGGCAGCTCGAAGAACGTTTCGCTGGCCAATCTGGGCCTGAGTTACGCCCAGGGCGGCGGCGCGCTGGCCCAGCCCGACTTCGGCAACTGGAACTATGACCGCCATGTCTTCAACCAGCGCCAGCGCTATGCCTATGCGGCAGGGCGCTTCCGTCTCGCAGATCCGCTGCAGCTGATTGCGGGCATGCGCGTGACGCAGTACCGCCAGCATGATGTGACGCCCACCTGGTGGAACTACGATATGCGCGAAACCGTCACCACGCCCTATGCCGGCCTGGTCTACGAAGTGCATCCCCAGGTTTCGCTGTACGGCAGCTACGCCACCATCTTCAAGCCGCAAAGCGCGCAGGATGAACAGGGGCGCACCCTTGATCCAGAGCAAGGCAAGACCTATGAGGTCGGGGCCAAGGCCGAGTTCTTCGACAAGCGGCTCAACGCCAGCATCGCTCACTTCTGGATGAAGACCGACAACTCGGCCGAGGCGTCGGGCGGCTTCACCCCTGGCGGCGACATGGCCTACCGAGCTGTCAGCGGTGCCACGCGGCGCGGCTGGGAGCTGGAACTGTCGGGTGAACTGGCGCGCGGCTGGCAGGTGCAGGGCAGCCTGGTGCAGCAAAACAGCTCGCTGACCAGCTCCAGCCAGTATCCCAAATACCAGCTCAAGCTCGGCAGCACCTACCGCTTCGACGGCGGCTCGCTGCGTGGCCTGACACTGGGCGCGGCCACTCGCTGGCAAAGCAAGACCTCAACCAGCGACAGCCGCAACACACTGGCGCAGCAGTCCTATGCCGTGCTGGATCTGATGGCCCGCTACCAGGTCGACAAGCATCTGTCGCTGAGCCTGAACCTGAACAATGTGCTGGACAAAAAATACTTCGCGGGCGTCAGCAGTCTGGGCGGCCTTTATTACACCTGGGGCGCGCCGCGCAGTGTGAACGTGGGCATGCGCTACGACTTCTGAGAGGTGGGAAGGGGCTATCAATAACCATAGCTATCATCGCTTGATGCAATTGCATTTCAGATATTTTTATATCTGAAATCAAATATTTGATAGTGCGGATAGCTATTGTTTTATTGCTCCAGTGCTAGGGTCTGAAATCTCCTGCGTTCCATATGCGCGGCACATTCTGAGCGCAAAAGCCTGGGTGAAATGAGGTTGTTGAGAATGATTCCTATTTGTGGAATTATGATCCAGTTCTATGGATATGACAGCCTCCTTCACCCGCGCGCTGCTCTCGGGCTTCGAGCGGGCCTATGCGGACCTGTTGCGCGCCGCCACGCGAAGCACGGGCTGCCGCGAGGAGGCCGGCGATGTCGTGCACGACGCCTGGCTGAGGCTGGCCGAGCATGCGCAGGCTGCTCAGGCTGAACAGGTCGGGCCTGCCGACAGCAGCGGCGCTGCCCCGGGGCCGCGCGATGCGACCGCCTATCTGGCCGTCATGGCGCAGAACATGGCCCTGGATGCGCACCGCCGCCGCCAGCGCCATGGGCGCTACCTGGACGCCGAGGCCGTGCGCGAGCAAATGGCTCCCAGCCATGCGCCCGACGTGGCCGAGTCCGTCATGTACCGGCAGGCGCTGTCGGCGCTGGAAGCCGCACTGGCCGCACTGCCCCAGCGCAGCCGCAAGGCCTTTGTGGCTCACCGCGTGCATGGCGTGCGCCAGGCAGAGATCGCGGCGCGCCTGGGCGTGTCGCTGAACACGGTGGAGCGTGACCTGATCCAGGCGAATGCCTGCATCGAGGATGCGCTGCACCGCTGGCGCGGCAGCAGCCCGGCCGACGCGCAGCGTGCGGGCCATGGGGGGCGGCGCCGCAGCCTGGGCGCCTTGCTGGGACTGGCGGGTGTGGGGCTGGGCGGCGCTGCCGCCTGGCAGCAGTGGCTGCTGTACCGCCAGACCCATGTGCAGTGGCAGGCCAGCTGGAGCAGCGCACGCGGCCAGCAGGTGCGCCACGGCCTGCCCGACGGCTCGAGCCTGCTGCTGGATGCGGCCAGCAGTGCCCGGGTGCAGTATTTCTCGGCGCGGCGCGTGGTCACGCTCGTCCAGGGAGCGGCCTTCTTCGAGGTGGCCCGCGACGAGCAGAGGCCTTTCATGGTCGAGGCCGCCGGCGTGCGGGTGACCGTGCTGGGCACGCGCTTTGGCGTGGACATCGAGGAGGGCGGCCAGAGCGGACAGCGGGTTTCCGTGCAGGTGGCTTCCGGCCGGGTGCAGGTGCAGACACTTGGCGCGGATGCCCTGTCCTGGCAGACGCATGAGCTGGGCGCGGGCCAGGGGCTGCGCCTGGAGAGAGGCGCAGCGGTGCGCACGCAGGCTGCATCCGGGGATGCGGCGGCCTGGCGCCATGGCGAGCTGGTGTTTGCCGACACCACGTTGGGCGAGGCGCTGCAGCGGCTGGGGCGCTATGCGCCTTTTGAGCTGCAGGCTACCCCCGAGGCCGCGCGCCTTCCTTTGAGCGGGCGCGTGCGCATCGCCCAGGCCCATGCATGGGTCAGGGCCTTGCCGCGGGCCTTGCCGGTACAGGTGCGCCAGCAGCCCGGCGGCGGCCTGCTGCTGGCACTGGCTCCGTGAGCGGCTCCGCAACTGGTGCGGTGAGCGGGCCAGGTTTTTTTCAGGGTGTTTGCCGTGCCATACGTCAAGACAGTGATCTCCGGGTATTGACCTCATCACTGACTCAAGGACGACTTGCATGCATCCGCTTCTCCCCCATTTCCGTCTCCATCCATTGGCCCACGCCGCCATCTGCCTGGGTCTGGCCATGCCGCTGCAGGCCGCCTGGGCCCATGCGCCAGCGCAGGCCGTGCCCTTTGACATCGCGGCCCAGCCGCTGGGCGGTGCGCTGCACGAGCTGGCGCGCCAGGCCGGCCTGCAACTGGCTCTCGATCTGGCGCTGGTGCAGGGCCGACAGGCGCCCGCGGTACAAGGCCACCGCGATGTGGGCGCGGCACTGGAGTCGCTGCTGCGCGGCAGCGGACTGCAAGCGCATGTGAAGCAGGGCATGCTCACCGTACAGCTCGTGCCAGAGGCCACGGGCACGGAGCCGTCCACGCTGGCCGAGGTGAAGGTTGTGGCCAACCAGCTTGGCGAGATCACAGAAGGCTCGGGCCTGTACACGCCGGGGGCCATTGCCACTGCCACGCGGCTGGTGCTGACGCCGCGGGAGACGCCGCAGTCGGTGAGCGTGGTCACGCGCCAGAAGATGGACGACTTCCAGCTCAACTCCATTGACGAGGTGATGGAGCACACGCCCGGGGTGAGCGTGGTCACCTACGACAGCGAGCGCACGGTCTATTACGCGCGCGGTTTTGCCATCAACAATTTCCAGTACGACGGCATTCCCATGCTGCGCGACTCGGGTTATTCGGCGGGCAACACGCTCAGCGACACCTCCATCTACGACCGCGTCGAGGTGCTCAAGGGCGCCACCGGCCTGCTCACGGGCAGTGGCGACCCGGGCGCCACCATCAATCTGGTGCGCAAGAAGCCCACGCGCGAGTTCCAGGGTCATGCGACGCTGGGCGCGGGAAGCTGGGGCAGCTACCGAGGCGAGCTGGACCTGAGCGGCGCGCTCAACGAGGCGGGCAGCGTGCGCGGCCGGGTCATGGCGGCGCGCCAGGACCGGCACACGCAGCTGGACCATTACAGCCGCGATGCCTCGGTGTTCTACGGCATCCTCGAAGCCGACCTGGGGCCGCGCACGCGGCTGACCCTGGGCGCGGACTTCCAGGACAACAAGCCCAGGGGCTCGACCTGGGGCGGCATACCGCTGCTCAATGCCAACGGGGACTTCAACGACATGCCGCGCTCGTTCAACAACGGTGCGCGCTGGAGCCGCTGGGAGCAGTACACCCGCACCGCCTTCGCCACGCTGGAGCACAGTTTCGACAGCGGCTGGGTGGCCAAGCTGCAGCTGAACCGGCAGATCAACGGCTATGACGCCAACCTGGGCTCGGCGGCTGCGGGCTTTCCCAATCCCGCCGACGGCTCGGGCGTCAGTATGTGGGCGGGGCAGTACATAGGCCGCACCACCAGCAATGCGGCCGACTTCTATGCCAGCGGCCCGTTCCGGCTGGGCGGGCGCGAGCATGAACTGGTGCTGGGCGGCAGCCTGACCAACCGGCACTGGAAGAACCGCGGCTGGTGGGATACCGGCAGCTATGACACGACGGTGGACAACTACTACCTCTGGAGAGGTGATGTGGCCGCTCCGGCCTGGGGAGCAATGCCGGATTTCACCAACGAGGAAACCACGCGCGAGCGCGGCCTGTATGCGACCGCACGCTGGAATCTGCGCGACGACCTGAAGCTGATCACCGGCGGGCGCTGGTCCAATTACACCAACCGCGCCGAGCAGATGCGGGAGTCGGGCGTGTTCGTTCCCTATGTGGGGGCCGTGTACGACATCGACGACACCTATTCGGCCTATGCCAGCTATTCGGGCATCTTCAAGCCTCAGTCCGCCCAGGACGAACAGGGGCGCACCCTGGCACCGCTGCAGGGCAAGAACTACGAGCTGGGCGTCAAGGCCGCCTTCCTGGACGGCAAGCTCAATGCCTCGGCCGCAGTGTTCCAGCTGGAGCAGGACAACTACGCCCTGGAAACCGGCGGCGTGACCCCCACGGGCGCCACGGCCTACCGCGCGGTTCAGGGCGTGGAGACGCACGGCTACGAGTTCGAGGTCTCGGGCCAGCTCACCCCGGCCTGGCAGCTGCAGGCGGGCTTTTCGCATGGCGTGGCGCGACAGCAGAGCGAACGCGTGTCCACGCTCACGCCAATCAACCAGTTCAGCTTCTACAGCAGCTACCGGCTGGGCGGCAGCCTCAGCGGCCTGACCCTGGGCGGCGGCGCGCGCTGGCAGGACAAGACCTGGGGCGACATCTCCACGCCCGCCGGTGGCACCGTCACACATACCGTCAAGGGCTACTGGATCGTGGATGCCATGGCGCGCTACGAGTTCAGCAAGCAGCTGTCGGCGTCGCTGTCCGTCAAGAACCTGCTGGACAAGCGCTACTACACCATCTTCAACTGGTACAACACCTACACATGGGGGGCTCCGCGCAGCGTGAGCCTGAGCGTGACCTACAAGTTCTGAGCCTTGGGACTGGCCGCCCCGGCGCACGGAGCCGGGCGCCTGCTGCATCGCGGGGTGACCCTTTTGGGGTTTTCGTTTGTCATACAGGAAGAGAGGGCGCACGCGCCCGCTCCGTCCCAGGAAAAACCGATAACTACCCAGGTCACCATCCCGATCCTCCTCCCATGACTCCATCCAACGCCGCCCCTGTGGGCGCTCATCTTCTTTCCCGGCTGCTGGCGGCCGTTGTCGGCGGCTATCTGCTGGCCAGCGCCCTGGCCGTATTTCTTGCCACAGTCTTGCCTGCATCGCGTGCCGAGGCGGTACTGGCCGGCATGCAGTGGAGTTTTGCGCTGCATGTGCTGGCCGTGATCTGGGCGTTTTCGCCGGTGTCGCATGGCCGGGTGTGGCTGGGCCTGATGCTGCCGGCTTGCGTCATGGCAGCGGCATCGGTGTGGCTGTCAGGGGGAGGCTGAGCATGGTCGATCAGAAAAAAGCCTCAGGTGCCGGGCAGGGCGGCTTTCGCCAGGCCCAGGCCTGGCTGCACACCTGGTGCGGACTGTGGTTCTCATGGCTGCTGTTCGCGGTGTTCCTGACGGGTACGCTGGCGGTCTTTGCGGAGCCCATTTCGCACTGGATGACGCCCGAGCACCATGCAGAGGAGGCCGAGCAGGCGGCAGCCGCCGGCCAGCAGGGGGGCGACCTCGCGCAGCGGCTGGCATGGGGCGTGGCCTACATGGAGAAACACCATCCGGGCGCAGAAATGTGGGAACTATGGCCCTCGGATGCCAAGGGAGCCGGCGACCTGCGTGTGTACTGGTTCGATGAAAAGCGCCAGTACGCCTCGGCACAGCTGGATTCCGCCACCGGACAGCCGCTGCCAGCTCATGGCTTCGTGCGCGCCACCCAGGGCGGCCACCATTTTGTGGATTTCCACTATCGGCTGCATGCGGGGCAGGCGGGACTTTGGGTGGTCGGCATTGCCGGCATGGCCATGCTGGTGGCGCTGGTTAGCGGCGTCATCACGCACAGGCGCATCTTCAAGGATTTCTTCACCTTTCGTGCCCACAAAGGTCAGCGCAGCTGGCTGGATGCCCACAATGCGGTGGCGGTGCTGACGCTGCCGTTCCAGATCATGATTGCCTACACGGGCATTGCCATCTCCGCGTCAACATTCATGCCGGCCGGCATTGCGGCCTATTTCGGTACGGGCAGCCAGGGGCTGCACTCCTATGTGGTGGCGCTCAACGAGTCGGACAGGCCTGAGCGTTCGGGCCGGGCGATGGCTGTTCCGGACCTGGAGCCGTTTGCTCTGCGCGGTCAGGCGCTGATGGGCCAGCCTGTGCGGGCCGTGGTCGTGGACAACCCGGGCGACGCGGCGGCGCGCATCGGTGTCTACGGCTGGAACAGCGACGAGGAAATGCAGCAGCGCCTGAGCCCCACGACAGGCATGGTGATGTTCTCGGCGGCGAGCGCAGACGTGCTGAAGCTGCGCCAGCCAGGTGATGTGGACGGTGGTGGCGCCTCCATGGCCAAGTCGGTGATGGGCAGTTTGCACCAGGTGGAGTTCGGCGGGCAGCCGCTCAAATGGCTGTATTTCCTATGCGGGCTGGCCGGTAGCGCCATGATGGCAACCGGGGCCATCCTGTTCATGGTCAAGCGTCGCAGCAAGCATCTGGGTCGACAGGCTGGCGAGTTCGGCAGCGCCACGGCGCGCGTGTACCGGCTCGTCGAAGGACTCAATGTTGCGGCCATCGCAGGTCTGAGTCTGGGCTGCATAGGCTATCTGTGGGCCAACCGCCTGGTTCCCGTCGGGCTGTCCCATAGAGCGGATTGGGAGCTGGCGGTGTTTTTCGGGCTTTGGAGTCTGGCGCTGCTGCATGCCCTGGTGCGCGCACCCGCCGTGGCATGGCAGGAGCAACTAGGCCTGCTGGCCCTGTTGTGTCTGCTGCTGCCGCTGCTGAACTGGATCACGGTAGGGGACAGCCTGCCGGCCCAGATTGCTCGCGGCGACTGGGAGAGTGCGGGTGTGGAGTTGTGTGCCGTGGCGCTGGGATTGCTTGCCGCCTGGGCCTGGGCTTATCTGAGGCGCTGCGGCGCCGATGCAACACGGCGTGTTCCTGCAGTCAAGATGGAGGTGGGAGCATGAATGCCTTGCAAGCTTCGGTGCTGGCTTTGGCGCTGGCCTTTGCCGGCATGGTGGCACTGGCTTTTGCCATGGAGCGTCATCATGAACAGCTCACGGGAGCCATGGAGATTTCTCGGGCTCGATCGCGGCTGCTGCGCTGCGCGGGAGCATTGCTGCTGGCGGTGGCCGTCATGCCCTGTCTGCGCGCCTGGGGCTTTTCCGTGGGAGTCGTGGTCTGGCTGGGCTGGCTGTCGATAGGAGCGCTGCTCGCCGTCGCCCTGATCAGCGCCGCCGCCCGCTGGGCCGCTGCTGCTGGCTGCATTCTTGCTGCGGCGGCTCTGGCTTGGGTCTGGCGCGTGTGACAAGGATCTGGCGGCTCATCATCGCCAGGTGCCGAGCGGATGACGCTTGATGCGTGCATGTCCTTCGGTGTCTTGCCGAGCTTCGCGTAATCGGCAGGGGCCGTGTGCCAGCCTCATGGGTCCACAGGCCTGGGCATGCCCTGCTGCCGTGTATGGTCTGCGTTGCAGACCTTGTCTGTTGCCAGGAATGCACCGTAGCTGGCAGCTTGCGGTGGCTGGAAACACCCGGAGGCACGCAAAAAGGAAGGGAAAAAGGGATGCAGAGCGCATCCCTTTTCGAATGAGGCCGGTAGGTCTGAATTCCTGGCCGGCCTGTATTGAAGCCCGGTTGCGGGCTGATGATTACTTGGCGGCCGCGCGTGCGGCTTCCGCCTTGGCCTTGGCCTCGTCCAGCTTCTTTTGCAGAGCGGCGGCTTCCGCTTCAGCCTTCTTGGCCTCTTCTTCCTTGGCCTTCTTGGCTTCGGCTTCCTTGTCGCCGCCACCCATGGCGCCGGCAATGGCATTGCCAGCCATGGTGCCGGCCACGGCGCCAACGGCAGCACCTGCCATGGTGCCCATCATGCCGGAGCCACGAGCGGCAGGAGCCGCTGCTGCTGCGGGAGCAGCCGCAGGAGCTGCCGCAGCGGCGGGGGCTGCGGGTGTGGCAGGTGCAGCAGCCTTGGGTGCGGCGGCGGCAGGAGCCACGGGTGCGGGCTGAGCGGGCGCCTTGCTGCCGATGCTGGCAGGGCGAACGGACTTGCTGCTGCCCATGCGCTTGGCCTGAGCCAGGGAAGGCACGGTCAGCGATGCGATGGCGATGGCAATCACGGAGGCAGCAGCACGGTACGAAGTCTTCACGAAATGGTTTCCAGTCATGGTTGTCATAGATGGCCGCCTGCACTCTGACGAGCGAAGACAACCAGCATGCCTGGCGACGCTTGTCGCATCAGGTTTGCTTGCTATGGTATTTAAAGTCAATGGTTGGATTTTCAAGGTGCTGAACTGAAACTGTCCGTAAAAGGACAGGGCTCAGACCCTGACGGCCGGATGTTGTGTGATGTATGAGGCCGCACGCTATTGTAGGAACACTCTGCATGCGCAAAAGTTCCAGCAGTCTTCAATGCAGGGAAATAGTCATGAAGTGCCCCGCAGCGCCTGAAACGTGAGCGGGGCGAGCTATCGAGCCGGAGGAAGATTGGTTTAGCGCTTCTGGTGCAACTGCACCCAGTCGAGAAAGCGTGTCATGTACTTGACGAGGAAGTCATGGCTGCCCTGGCCGATCTTGCCGTCGGCGTCGAGCAGCGTGTCGGACCAGCGCACAAAGCCCTCGGGCTGGGGCAGGGTGGGCATGTCCAGCGACGCCAGCACATTGCGCAGGTGCTGCTGGGCCATGGCCGTGGCGGCCGCGCCGGGCGAACTGCCTATCACGGCGGCCGGCAGTCCTGCCCAGACGGACTGGCCATAGGGACGGCTCAGGCCGTCGAGCACGTTCTTGAGTGATGCGGGGATGGAGCGGTTGTATTCGGGCGTCACGAACAGAACGCCGTTGCAGCCGCGAATCAGGGGTTTGAGGTCGTCGAAGGGCTTGAAATCGGGGGTGTTGTCGAAGTCGCGGTTGTAGAGCGGCAGGCGGCTGATATCGATGAATTCGAAATCGGCCTTGTCCTGCATGAGTGCGGCCAGGCCCTGGCCGAGCTGGCGGTTGATGGACTGCTTGCTGAGGCTGCCCACGATGACGGCGATTCTGAGTTGGCTCATGCTCTGACCTTTCGACCGGGTTGGGGGAGATGCATGGCACTGTAGCAAAGCTGCCGGGGATTGCCGCGCCGCAGCGGGCGCAAAAAAGCCGCGGTTCCCGGGAGCAGGGACCACGGCTTGGTGCTGGGCTGGTCTGTTTCAGCCTATCGGAGCACTTCCAGCAGGCGATCCAGACCGCCTTCGTTGATGGCGACCTTGGCCTCGTTGCGCACGCGTGGCTTGGCGTGGAAGGCCACGGACAGGCCGGCCGCCTGCATCATGGGAATGTCGTTGCTGCCATCGCCCACGGCAATGCATTGGCTGGCATCGATGCCGATCAGCGAGGCCACTTCCAGCAGGGTACGGCGCTTTTCCGCGCCGTCGCAGATATCGCCCCAGGCCTGCTCGACCAGACCACCGGTCAGTGCACCGTCCTTGATCTCCAGCACATTGGCGCGCACAAAGTCGATATCCAGCAGGCCGCGCACATGCTCGGCAAAGTAGGTAAAGCCGCCGGAGACCAGCAGTACCTTCAGGCCGGCGGCCTTGGCGGCCTTGACCAGTGTCTCGGCACCCGGCGAGAGTTTCAGGCGTTCGGCCAGAACGCGGGCCATGTCGGCCTCGGTCACTCCGACCAGCTTGCCCACGCGCTGGCGCAGGCTGTCCTTGAAGTCGGTGATTTCGCCGCGCATGGTGGCTTCTGTGATGGCTGCCACTTCGGCCTTCTTGCCCGTGGCGTCGGCGATCTCGTCGATGCACTCGATGGTGATCAGCGTCGAGTCCATATCAAAGGCGATGAGCTTGTAGTCCGCCAGCTTCTGGGGGGCGGTAAAGCCGCGGATCATCAGGCCGGGAGCGAATTCGGTGGCGTCGGTCATTGCGAGTCGTGCGAATGAGGGGGGTAGCAGAAAGGGGAATGGCGGAAATCGGGTCTGCGCCATTCCTCAAGATGGCCGCCATTATCCGCTGTTGTGGCGGGCTTCGGCTGGCCATTCACCCAGGAGTCTGCCCCCCTGGTGCTGCTTGGGGCGGCGCCTACTGCGGCTGAATGCCGGCGGCCTTGACCAGTTCTGCATGCAGTCTGATGTCCTGGGCCACGGTCTGCCTGAGCTGCTCGGGCGTCGATGGCGCGACTTCCATGCCGTTTTCACCCAGCTTGGTCTTGATCTCGCTGTCCAGTGCAACGCGCACGGCGCGGTTGAGCTTGTCGATCACGGGCTGCGGCGTCTTGGCCGGTGCGAACAGGCCGACCCAGGCCGAGAGGTTGAGATCGGCAAAACCGCCTTCGGCCATGGTCGGGGTGTTGGGCAGCATGGCCGCGCGCCTGGGTGCCATCAGCGCCAGGGCATGCAGCTTGCCGGCCTGGATATGGGGCAGGGCTTCGGGCAGCACGGCAAATAGCATGTCCACATTGCCGGCCAGTGTGTCGTTGACGGCCGGCGCACCGCCTTTGTAGGGAACGTGGAGCATCTTGGCCTGGGTGCGCGTCTCGAACATCAGCGCGGCCAGATGCTGTGGGCTGCCGTCGCCGGATGAGGCAAAGGTCAGCTTGCCTGGAGCGGCCTTGGCGGTCGCCACCACGGCAGCCACGCTGGGGAATTTCTGCCTGTCCTTGACCACCAGCACCATGGGCTGATTCACCAGCTTGCTGATGGGCGCGAAGTCGGCCTCGGGGTCATAGGGCAGGGATTTGAAGATGCTCTTGTTGGTGGTCAGGAATGAGGCCGGCGAGACCATCAGCGTATAGCCGTCCGGGGCGGAACGTGCCACGGCCGGTGTGCCGATCTGGCCCGAGGCACCGGCGCGGTTGTCCACCACAAAAGGCTGCTTGAGTTCGCTGGCCAGCTTTTGACTCACGACTCGGGCAATCATGTCGGCGCTGCCTCCGGCGGGCAGGGCAACTATGACCTTGACCGCGCGCTCGGGATAGGCGTCCTGTGCCTGCGCTGTGGCGGCAAAGCCTGCCGCCAGTGCGCAGGCCAGTGCGGGGCGGGCCATGGCATGAGCGGCATGGCGAATTTTGCGGTTAGCGATATTGCGGACGGGTTGGAGCAGCATGCGATCCCTCTCTTTCTCAAGATATGCACCAGCTTGGTGATGGCTGCAGTGCGATAGCCCGATGATGAGCAAGCCCTGTGCCAGTTGCCTTGGCGTTTTGCCGGATGGGAAAGATGCGGTTTGCGCAGTTGCCGGGAAAGTGGCAGAGCTGAAGTGGCAGAGCTGATGCGCCTCGACGGCTTCAGCTTTCAGAATTGCCAGGCGGCTGCAGATATATGGCATCCGACCAGGTGGCCACCCAGTGCGGGCGAAAGACTACGAACACCGCCGTCAGCATGCCGGTGGTCACGCCATCGGCCCAGGCCATAAGCCAGCGGGCCATGCGCGAGAGGTCTTCGTTGACATTGGGCAGCACATGGCCTGCCCATTGGCCGACCAGAGATGCGACAAACAGACACAGAACTGTGCCCAAAAAGCCGCGCAAAAGAATGAATACAAAAATGTTGTGCCAGCACCAGCGGCGCACTGCCACACCCCAGAGCATGGCCAGCGTGGCCGGCACCAGACCTTGCCAGACCACCATGCCAAGGGCTTCCTCCAGTCCCAAGCCAGGAGCCAGTGCAAAAGCTATGGCGCTCACCGAGAGCAGCACGGGTACTGCAAGCGGCCAGCCTATCAAAAGAACGACCAGCGGTGCACCAGACCAGCGCAGCTGCAGCGGCATCTGGTGCAGCGCAGGCAGCGCCCAGACCCAGGGCAGCAGCACCAGAACGGCCAGCAGCGGCGTGATCAGAGGCGACAGTATCGGGTCATGCATGCCGCCGGGGCCGGCCCGGCTGCCCAGCATGCGCCAGGGGCGACAGAGCAGGGCCAGCAACAGTGCCAGCAGGGCAATGGCGGCTTCAAGAAACATGGGGGCTAGGCAGATCAGGTTCTGCCGCCATCTTGCACCGTCTGCATCGGTAGGGCCTCAATAGCCCTGCTGGCTTTGTCAGCAGCCCTGTCAGGCATGAACGGCAGTTTCGTTCTTGAGCGGCTGGCCCAGGCTGCGCAGCACATCGCGCACCATCTGGGCACGGTCCTTGGGGTTCTCCAGTTCTTTTTCGATGCGCAGCTTCTCGTTGCCTGCCAGCTTGATGTGCTTGTTCTTCTGGATCAGGTGAATGATGTTCATGGGATCGATCGGCGGCTGGGGCTTGAAGCTGATGTTGATCACGCCAGGAGCGGCATCGACCTTCACAACACCATAGGGCTGGCTCAGCACGCGCAGGCGGTGCACGTCGATCAGGGTCTGGGCCTGGGGCGGCAGCTTGCCGAAACGATCCACGATCTCCTCGAGCAGGGTATCGATCTGATCGGCCGTCTTGGCCGTGGCCAGCTTCTTGTAGAACGACAGGCGCAGATGCACGTCGCCGCAATAGTCGTTGGGCAGCAGGGCCGGGGCATGCAGATTGATGTCGGTGGAGGCCGATAGCGGTGAGAGCAGATCGGGCTCCTTTCCGGCCTTGAGGCTGCGTACGGCCTCGGACAGCATCTCGTTATAGAGCTGAAAGCCCACTTCCATCATATTGCCGCTCTGGTTTTCGCCCAGCACCTCGCCGGCGCCACGGATTTCCAGGTCATGCATGGCCAGATAGAAGCCCGAGCCCAGCTCCTCCATCTGCTGGATGGCCTCCAGCCGCTGCTGGGCCTGCTTGGTCAGGCCGTCCAGGTCCGGCACCATCAGATAGGCATAGGCCTGATGGTGGCTGCGTCCCACGCGGCCACGCAGCTGGTGCAGCTGCGCCAGGCCGAACTTGTCGGCGCGGCTGATGAGAATGGTGTTGGCCGATGGCACGTCGATGCCGGTCTCGATGATGGTCGAGCACAGCAATATGTTGTAGCGCTGGGCCACGAAATCACGCATCACACGTTCCAGCTCGCGCTCGGGCATCTGGCCGTGGGCCACGGCGATGCGGGCCTCGGGCAGGATTTCCTCTAGCTTCTGCTTGCGGTTCTCTATGGTCTCGACCTCGTTGTGCAGGAAGTAGATCTGTCCGCCGCGCTTGAGCTCGCGCAGCACGGCTTCGCGAATCACGCCCGTGCCCTCGTTGCGCACAAAGGTCTTGATGGCCAGACGCCGCTGCGGCGCCGTGGCGATCACCGACAGATCGCGCAGCCCCTCCAGCGCCATGCCCATGGTGCGCGGAATCGGGGTGGCCGTCAGTGTCAGCACATCGACCTCGGCACGCATGGCCTTCATGGCCTCCTTGTGGCGCACGCCAAAGCGGTGTTCCTCGTCGATGATGAGCAGGCCCAGGTTCTTGAACTGCGTGGATTCGGATAGCAGCTTGTGCGTGCCGACCACGATATCCACCGTACCGTCCGAGATGCCCTTGATGGCCGCCGTGATCTCCTTGCCCGAGCGGAAGCGCGACACCTCGGCCACCTTGATCGGCCATTTGGAGAAGCGGTCCACCAGGGTCTGGTAATGCTGCTCGGCCAGCAGCGTGGTGGGGGCGAGGAAGGCGACTTGCTTGCCGCCCATGGCTGCCACAAAGGCTGCACGCAGCGCGACCTCGGTCTTGCCGAAGCCCACATCGCCACAGACCAGACGGTCCATGGGCTGGGGGCTGATCATGTCCTGCACCACGGCGTGGATGGCGGCGCGCTGGTCGGCCGTTTCCTCGAAGCCGAAGTCGGCCACAAACTGCTCGTAGTCGGCCGTGGGGAAGCGGAAGGCATGGCCCTGGCGCGCGGCGCGGCGGGCGTAGATATTGAGCAGCTCGGCAGCCGAGTCGCGCACCTGTTCGGCGGCCTTGCGCTTGGCTTTTTCCCATTGCGTGCCGCCCAGCTTGTGCAGCGGCGCATCGTCGGGCGAGACGCCGGTGTAGCGGCTGATCAGGTGCAACTGGCTGACGGGCACATAGAGCACGGCATCGGCCGCATATTCCAGATGCAGAAACTCCTGCAGTGCTGGCGTGCCGTCAGTGTTCTTCTGGCCCATGTCCATATTGATCAGCCCGCGATAGCGGCCTATGCCGTGGTCGGCATGAACGATGGGGTCTCCCACCTTGAGCTCGGACAGGTCCTTGATCAGGGCCTCCACATCGCTGACCTGCTCCTGGCGGCGGCGACGGCGGCCCGTGGGGCTGCTGGCAAACAGCTCGGTTTCGGTGACGAAGTCCAGGCCTTCCTCGACCCAGGCAAAGCCCGTCATCAGGCTGGAGGTGGCGATGCCGACCTTTTCCGTGGCATCGGCCTGGAACTCGGCCAGCGAATCGAACACGGGCGGGTTGACACCCGAGGCACGGAAAAAGTCGAGCAGGCTCTCGCGCCTGCCATCGGATTCGGCCAGAAGCAAGACCCGGCTTGCGCTGGATGCTATATGTTTTTGCAGCTTGGCCAGCGGGTCATCGGCTCCGCGCAGCACGGAAAGGTCTTCGAGCTTCTGGAAGATGGCGCTGTCGGCCACATCTTCGGTGCCCGGGCGCAAGGCCAGCTGGGCATGCTCCTTGCTGCGGGTATAGAACTGGTCGGCGCTGAGAAACAGCGTCTCGGGCGGCAGCGCCGGGTGGTCGGGGTCGCCTTGCACCAGGCGGTAGCGGTCCTTGGTATCCTGCCAGAAGCGCTGGAAGGCCGGCTCCAGATCTCCATGCAGCACCACGGTGGCCTCATCGCCCAGGTAGTCAAAGACCGTGGCCGTCTCGTCAAAGAACAAAGGCAGGTAGTACTCGATGCCGGCCGTGGCAATGCCGGCACCCATGTCCTTGTAGATGCGGCTGCGCGTGGGGTCGCCTTCTAGCAGCTCGCGCCAGCGGCTGCGGAACTTGGCGCGCGCCTCCTCGTCCATCGGGAACTCGCGGCCTGGCAGCAGGCGCACCTCGGGCACGGGGTAGAGGCTGCGTTGCGTGTCGGGGTCGAAGGTGCGGATGGAGTCGATCTCGTCGTCGAACAGATCCACGCGGTAGGGCTGGAGCGAGCCCATGGGGAACAGATCGATCAGGCCGCCGCGCACCGCGTATTCGCCATGGCTGACCACCTGGGACACATGCTGGTAGCCCGCCAGCGTGAGCTGGGCCTTGAGCTTGGCTTCGTCCAGCTTCTGGCCCTGCTTGAATTCAAAGGTATAGCCGGCCAGAAACGAAGGCGGAGCCAGGCGATAAAGGGCCGTGGTGGCGGGCACGATGACCACATCGGCGCCATGCTGCTTGTCGCGCTGGTTGATGCGCCACAGCGTGGCCAGGCGCTCGCTGATCAGATCCTGGTGCGGCGAGAAGCTGTCGTAGGGCAGGGTTTCCCAGTCGGGAAACAATGCGCAGCGCAGCTCGGGGGCGAAGAAGGCCATCTCTTCCATGAGGCGGTGGGCGTCGGCGGCATCGGCCGTGACGATGGCAGTGACCCGGCCGTCTCGCTTTTCGCGCTCGCCCAGCCTGGCCAGCAGCAGCGCGTCGGCGCTGCCAACTGGACGGGGCAGGTGAAAGCGTTTACCGGGGGTGAGCTTGGGCAGTTGCATGGTTTTTCACAGACGAACGCAGGCAGCGGCGCGCAGGCGCGGGCTGGATGCAAAAAAACGGGGATAGATTGAATGCGGGCGAGTCCGGCCATCAAAGGCAGGGCTCACAGTCCAATCAGCGCGGAGCTGATGGTTGGCGGCGCATTCACTCAAAATGGGGACACCTCAAGGCGATGCAAGCCGAAAGCCGGTCGTCGATGGATCTCAGGGGCTTTCGGACGAAATGGTGATTTTAAAATACTGTGCATGACAGATCGGTTTTTCTCGCCTGAGTCCATGACGGACGACAAGGCAAACGCTGCGGCGGCTTCATCGCCAGCATCTGCGCCCCGCTGCTGGGGGCTGATTCCCTGCGCGGGCGTCGGTCTGCGCGCCATTGCCGCAGACTCCCCGGCCCCCGAGCTGCCCAAGCAATACCAGAGTGTTGCGGGCCAGCCCATGGTCATGCACACGCTGGCCGCCATGTTGGCGGTGCAGCGCATGCACCGTGTGCTGCTGGTGGTCTCTGCTTCCGATGGTTTCTGGCAGGAGCGCGCCACGGACGCCCGGCTCAGCATTGCTGCCTGTGGCGGAGCCACCCGTGCCGAGACCGTGAGCAACGGCCTGCAGGAATTGCTGCGCATGGGAGCCAGCGCCGAGGACTGGGTGCTGGTGCATGACGCGGCGCGCTGTCTGGTCGCATCGGCGCAGGTCAATGCCTTGATCGATGCCTGCCTGCCGGATGCGGTGGGTGGGCTGCTGGCGCTGAAGCTGCCCGACACCCTCAAGCAGCAGGTTGCTGGTGCAGGCCCGGCGCGTGTGGCGCAGACGGTGGAGCGCAGCGACAAATGGCTGGCTCAGACGCCGCAGATGTTCCGTATCGCAGCCTTGCTGGCTGCGCTGCAGGCGGCGGGCGCTGCCGTGACCGATGAAGCCAGCGCCATGGAACTGGCCGGTCACTCACCGAGATTGGTGCCGGGCGGTGCGCAGAACTTCAAGGTGACCTACCCCGACGACTTTGCGCTGGCCGAGGCCGTGCTGCTGCAGCGCAAGGCGCGTGGCTAGACGGATTCGCCATCGACAGGGCTTGACGACGGGCAACGCCATGCACGACCCGGATTGGCACAGATAGTATTTAATTTGATAGCTGCTTGCGCTTTATGAGCAAGGGTTTGACAAGGATTTTTATGAATTTTCGTATTGGTGAAGGCTGGGATGTACATGCCCTGGTCCCTGGACGCAAGCTGATTCTCGGCGGTGTCGAAGTGCCTCATAGCCTGGGGCTGCTCGGCCATTCAGATGCCGACGTGCTGCTGCACGCGATCACCGATGCGCTGTTCGGCGCTGCGGCGCTGGGCGATATCGGTCGCCATTTCTCGGACACCGACGCGCAGTTCAAGGGTGCCGACTCTGCCGTGCTGCTGGCCGAGGCTGCCAGGCGCGTGCGTGCCAAGGGCTTCGAGATCGGCAATATCGACAGCACCATCGTGGCTCAGGCGCCCAAGCTGGCACCCCATATCGAGAAGATGCGCGAACGCATTGCCCAGGTGCTGGCGCTGGATGTGGAACAGGTCAACGTCAAGGCCAAGACGGCCGAGAAGCTGGGGCCTGTGGGTCAGCAGCAGGCCATGGAGGCTCGTGCCGTGGCCTTGCTGGTACGGACTGCCTAGCCACGTTCGGCGCAATGGCCGCTGCGAAAGCCGGTCATGAATCGCCGTAGAGGGCTTGCACTTCGGCCCCGGTCAGGGTCGGGGTGTCGTTGGCCAGCGCGTAATAGTCGGGCTTCTCGTCGATATAGATCTGCTGTGCCAGTTTCAGTCCCTGGGCGTCCTGAAACAGCCCGGCAGACAGAAAGTGCTCGTTGCTTGCCAGCAGGCGGTAGAAGAGGTGGGTGCCGCAGCTGCTGCAGAAGGCGCGCTCCGCCCAGGGCGAGGAGGCATAGCGTGTGACGGGGCCGCTGGTCTGCACCGCCGTGCCGCCATGCAGGGTGAAGGCCGGGCCTTCTCCCCAGCGCCGGCACATGCTGCAGTGGCAGACATGAACTTCGTGGGTGTCGGGCGCGGTGACGAGAACGGCTTTGCACAGGCATCGGGCTTGCATGGTGAGCTCTCCGGCAGATGGTTGAAAGGCGATGCCGATTGTGCAATGAGGCGGGCAGATTCAGTCTTCCATGGTCTCATCGTCTTTCTTGTCGCGCGGCAGATTGCGCTTGACCTGGGGGCGCTGCAGGCGCTGTTCGGGCGCCGCACCGGCCGTCACGCCCATGGCGCGCTGCAACTGCAGATGGGCGACCAGGCCGCCTGTCGATGAATTGGACAGGGCAAACATGCCGCCCATGCGCTGCACCGTCTTGTCCACGATGGACAGACCCAGGCCTGCGCCTGCGGCCGCCGTGCGCGCCGTGTCGCCGCGGAAGAAGGGCTGGGTCAGATTGGCCAGTTGCTCGGCCGGCACGCCCTTGCCATGGTCGCGGATGCGGATAACCACCCATTTCTCGCTTTCCTTGGCAACCACGTCCACCTCGGTGGTGTCGGTGGACGGGGTCTTGCCATAGCGGCGTGCATTCTCGAAGAGGTTGGAGATGACACGCGCCAGCTCCACCTCATCGGCCATGACGTAGAGGTCTTCGGGGACGTTCATGGTGATCTGCAGCTCACGATGGTCCTGCACGGCATAGACGCAGGAGGCAACCACGGCGTGCAGATCCACGGGGCTGAGCATGACGCGATGATCGGGACGGGCGTAATCCAGGAATTTGTCGATGGTGGCGTCCAGTTGAACGATGTCGGCCACCATATGCTCGCGCGCCACATCGTCATAGACGCTCATCTCGGTTTCCAGACGCAGCCGCGCCAGCGGCGTGCGCAGGTCGTGGGAGATGCCGGCCAGCATCACGGCGCGGTCCTGCTCCAGCTTGGCCAGCTTCTGCGCCATGCGGTTGAAGCCGATATTGACTTCGCGGATTTCGCTGGTCACGGCTTCCTCGTCGAGCTGGCTGGCGTCGAAGTCGCCCTCCCGCACGCGATTGGCTGCATAGGACAGTTGTTTGAGTGGCCGGTTGATCAGGCGGGCGATGGCGGCCGCGCCGATGAGCGAGAGCAGGGCGGCCGTGATCAGCCAGATCAGCCAGGTCTGGCCGCTGGCGGGAGTGAAGCGCGACTGGTCCATCAGCATCCAGTTGCGATCGCCGTTGATGGTGAAGCCAACCCACAGGCCGGGCTCTCCGTTGACGCTGCGCGCCACCACGGTGCCGTAGCCCAGGCGGGTGGTCAGCTCCTCGGTCAGCTTCTGGCCAAGGGCGTTTTGCTCCAGCAGCTCGAAGGAGTCGCCGGGCTCGCGGGGCAGAATGCGCACGCCTTCCTGGTCGGCCATGGTCTTGATCAGGGAGACGCGGTTGATCGCATCCGAATGCTCGAGGGCAGCGCGGCTCAGATTGACCAAAGAGGCCACTTGCTTGGCCGTCTGCAGCGTGCGTGGCTCGAAATCCAGTGCCCGCAGTGTCTGCAGCCAGGCCAGAATGCTGCCCACCAGCAGCAGGGCCAGCAGGCAGAAAGTACGCCAGAACAGGTTCAGCCCCACAGGGGAGCGAGCTGTGCTGCGCCGCTCGTACTCCAGAGGTACGGGGCTGGTGGCGTCGGGCGGCGGATGGTGAAAAGCGCTCATGAACAGCAATGCGGAAATAACTGGGCCCGAGGGTACGCCCAATATGGGCGACACGGGTTACGGTTTGTCCAAAAAGTGTCTATCTACTGGTGGTTGTTGAAAGAGCTTGACTTATGGGTCCTATGGGCCGGTACCCAAGCGCAACAAGCCGCGCAGCGGGCGGCTTGTTGCGATGGAGGCGGGCAGAATCAGTTCATGCCATCGGGTACGAACACATAGCCCACGCCCCAGACGGTCTGGATATAGCGCGGTGCGGCAGCGTCTTCCTCGATCAGCTTGCGCAGGCGGGAAACCTGCACGTCCAGGCTGCGGTCGAACGGCTCGAATTCGCGGCCACGGGCCAGCAGGGCCAGCTTTTCGCGAGACAGAGGCTGGCGCGGGTGGCGCACCAGGGCCTTGAGCATGGCGAATTCGCCGGTGGTGAGTGGCAACTCCTCGCCATTCTTTTGCAGCACGCGAGTGCCCAGGTCGAAGGTGAAGGGGCCAAAGGTCACCACCTCGTTGTCGCCCGAAGGCGCGCCCGGTGCTTCCTGAGGCGGGCGGCGGCGCAGCACGGCATGAATGCGGGCCAGCAGTTCGCGGGGGTTGAAAGGCTTGCCCAGATAGTCGTCGGCGCCCACTTCCAGACCCACGATGCGGTCCACATCCTCGCCCTTGGCGGTCAGCATGATGATGGGCGTGCGGTCATTGGCGGAGCGCAGGCGGCGGCAGATGGACAGGCCATCCTCGCCGGGCATCATCAGATCCAGCACGATCAGGTCGACAGTCTCGCGCAGCAGGATGCGGTTGAGCGCCTTGCCGTCCTCGGCAATCATGATCTCGAAGCCTTCCTGCGTCAGATAGCGGCGCAGCAGGTCGCGGATGCGTGCATCGTCATCCACCACGAGGATCTTGTCAGTACGGTTGTTCGTCGTTGCCATGATCGTCCTTGTCGATTTATTTGTAACTGGCCCATTGTTATCGCTAGATCAAAAAAATCCAGCAAAACAAGCTCAAGTCTTGCTACTTGTTACGATTGTTGCGTTTATTAATGGAACAATAAATGTTTCATGAGGAACTTTTCAAGAGTATTTTGCACTATTGTTTCAGTGTTTGTTCTGTTGGTGTGTCGAATGTGGAGTATTCGTACATAAAGTCACACTCTGGGCTGACATGCTGCGCTGCAGCGACTTTGCGCAATGGTGAAATGCATGTGTATCTGCATGGCCTGATTTACTTACAAGGGTGAACCGCATGAATCAATTTTCCAAGTCTTCCTCTTCCTCTCGCGCCGCGGCTGCCGCACTTGCGCTGGCTGCGGCCTGCGCTGGCGGCAATGTATGGGCCCAGGGCGCCGCGCGTGACATGCATAGACCTGCCAATGTGGTGCAGCTGTCGGCTCAGGGAACCGTGGAGGTCAAGCAGGACTGGATGACGGCAACCCTGTCGGCCAGCAAGGATGGCCGCGATGCCGCGTCCGTTCAGTCCCAGCTGCAAAAGATCGTGGAGTCCGCCATGACCACTCTGCGTAATGATGCGCAAGGTCGGCAGATGGAGTTGAGCACCGGTAATTTCTCCATCTCGCCGCGTTATGGCAACAACGGCAAGATCGAAGGCTGGCAGGGCCAGGCAGAGATCGTGCTGCAGGGGCGCGACTTCGTGCGCATCACTCAGGCTGCGGCCAAGGTGCAGGACATGACGCTGGCCAGCATGAGCTTCGGCCTCTCGCGCGAAGCACGGGAAAAGGTGGAGGGCGAAGCCCAGGCCAAGGCGATCGAGAGCTTCCGCCAGCGTGCTGCAGCCATCTCCAAGAGCTTCGGTTTTGCGGGTTACAGCCTGCGCGAGGTCAATGTGAGCAGCAGCGGCGGCGGCGGGCATCCCATGCCTCGCCCACGCATGATGAGCATGGCCAAGGCCAGCTATGCGGATGCCGCGCCCGTGCCGGTGGAGGCGGATCGCACCGAGGTGACGGTCAGCGTCGGTGGCTCGATTCAGATGCAGTGATCGGATTTGCGCGACGCATATAAAAAAGGAGCAGCTTGCGCTGCTCCTTTTTGATTTTCATCATGATTTGATGCTGAATATGTTTTCTGGAAAGCGCTAGATGCTATCTAATTGATAGACGCATGCGCTGGAGCCGAGCGGCTTTTATTGTGCGGCCCAGCCGCCGTCCATATTCCATGCCACGCCGCGCACATTGTTGGCTGCGGCCGAGCAGAAGAAGACGGCCAACTCGCCCAGCTCTTCGGGCGTGGTGAACTGCATCGAAGGCTCTTTCTCTCCCAGCAGCTGCCTGGTGGCGTCTTCATTGCTGATGCCTTGGGCGGCAGCCTTGGCGTCCACCTGCTTTTGTACCAGCGGCGTCAGCACCCAGCCGGGACAGATGGCGTTGCAGGTCACGCCGGTGGTGGCGTTTTCCAGCGCCGTCACCTTGGTCAGGCCGACGATGCCGTGCTTGGCGGCGACATAAGCCGATTTTTCGGCCGAGCCGACCAGGCCGTGTACCGAGGCCACATTGATGATGCGGCCCCAGTTGGCCTGCTGCATGGCGGGCAGGGCCAGGCGCGTGGTGTGGAAGGCGCTGCTCAGGTTGATGGCGAGGATGGCATCCCACTTCTCCACGGGGAAGTTCTGCACCTTGGCCACATGCTGAATGCCGGCGTTGTTGACCAGGATGTCGACGCGGCCGAATTCGGCGGCGGCGTATTTCATCATGGCTTCAATGTCGGCGGCCTTGCTCATGTCCGCTCCGTGGTAGCCGACTTCGATACCGGCTGCTTTGCCGGCATCAAGCACCTGGGCGCGTGGTGCTTCGACATCGCCAAAGCCGTTGAGCACGATATTGGCACCCTGGCGTGCCAGAGCGATTGCGATACCTAGGCCGATTCCGCTGGTCGATCCCGTCACGAGAGCGGTTTTGCCTTTCAACATGGACATACAAGGTCTCCGAATGAATTACGAACGGTTGGGAAATGCGTCAAGCATAGCTTGAAGCATCGTTTGTGCTCCCCTTTGTATTTCGTCAGAGTCGTCCAGTTCGTCTTTCAAGCCTTCGATTACTGCCCATGTTGGGTCGATTCCTGCAATCTCTGCAATTCGTGCGCGCATGGGCGCCTTGCATGGCCGTTTTCCCTGCTTCATTTGGGTAAGGTTTCCCGCAGGGACTTCCAGTAGTTCACCGAGTTTTCTCAGGCTTCCAGCCTTCTCGGCTGCTAGGTCTATCAGGATTTTTGCGCTCATAGTGTTGCAAATTTGTAAACACGTTGATATGCTCCGAGCGTTATCAGAAATTGATAACGTTCACATTTTGGATAGTTTGCCCCATGTCGGGGTGTTCCTCCAAATTTCAGGAGCGATCAATGATTCAAGTCTCGGTGAAGTCGACCGACGTCCGCAACCAAAGCGGCAATGCAAAGGCCTCCGGAAAGCCCTACAGCCTGAACTTTCAGACTGTCTGGGTTCACACGGTTGACCGCAACGGCAACCCCAATCCGTACCCCGAAAAAACCGAGGTCATCCTCGAAAAGAACGAGCAGGGCGCAGCTCTGTTCTATCCCGTGGGCGAATACACATTCGCTCCAGCATCGATCTACGTGTCCCGAACTGGCGATCTGGCACTCAGCCCCAAGCTGGTGCCCCTGAAAGCCAAGCCTGCCCCCGTGCAGTCGTAAAGGGTCGCGTCATGGAAACCGCAGCACGCGAGGCCATGGCTCAAGGGGCGCTTTTGGCGCTCCTTTTTGCATGGAATGAACACCAGCCGCCCGGCGTCAAGGCAGACCGCGTGACGGTCACTCTGCACGTCGATACCGACCTTGTGTCGTACAGCGAGGCCACGTTCTGGGCCGGTGACCATGCCATCGGCGGGGAGTGCTTCTGATGGCTGCCGATTTCTTCGTGACGGACGGCCCTCGCGTTGTTCCCGCTGAGTACCAAGCTTGGCAAGCCGCGCGTGACAACTGGTGTGTGTGTGTCCGGCGTGCTTTGGACTGCGAAGGGTCGGAGTCTGAGCGTTTGGGCAGTGTGGCTATTGCTGCTAAGGCCGAGGCAGACCGTCTTGAGCAGATCGCTCGCGATGCGTTCCGGAGGGCTTTTTGATGGCTCTCATCGCTGTCCAAGCCACTCCCGGCTCCGGCATGACGCTGGATATTGGCCCTCTGGCTCCAGCGCCTGACCGGCTCAAGTACGCCCCCAGCAACGGGGCGCAATACCTCGACTATCTGCGCGCTCGCGCTCATGAGCTGGACTTCCCGCCAGCTCGTAAGAACCTCCCGCCCGACTATGACCAGCAGTGCTACCAAGCGCACTGCGCTTGGCGTCGTCATGCGGTGTACCTGATCGAAGTGGGGGTGCGCTGATGATTGATCGACTTGATCGCATTCGACGTGCTGCCGCACTTCCTCCGGACAAAGATCAATTTAAGTTTGATCAGTCGAAATTTGAGCCGTGGGCGCACGTCCAATACAAGGGTGTGTCTCCACGCATGGCGGCTGCTCGTGCGCGCTACGTGGCCCGTTCTGAGGCCAATGTGCGCGTCCAGCATGCACGCATGGCCGCGTTGCTGGGCGAGGCGCAGGCAGCGCGCGAAGCGCGCGGGCTTGTCTCACTATCAACAACTTGCAAGAGTGGAATTTCTGGCCTTTCGGTAGTTGATTTCGTGGCTGAAAACACCATCGAAATTGACCACCAAAAGGCCCGCATTACCCGCATGCAAAAAAGCGTCGGTATCTCGGCAAAAGCCCTGCATAACCTGGGCAAGAAAAACCAGCGCGTCTGGATGCTCACGCTGACTTATCGCGGCACAAACCGCGATTGGAGAGCAGAGCACATCAGCCGCTATCTCGATGGCCTGCGCAAGTGGCATTACAGCCGCACCGGCTGCAAAAAGGTTCGCTATGTCTGGGTCGCTGAGCTGCAAAAGCGAGGCGTCATCCATTACCACGTGTGCGTCTGGCTGGACAACGGCCTGACCCCTCCAAAGCCAGATAGCGCCTGGAAGAAGAAGGGCGCATTTCAAGCGCCCATGTGGACGCATGGCATGTCTAACCGGGTACGCGCAACGCATCCCGTTGCCTACCTCATGAAGTACGCCAGCAAAGGCACATCAGAAGGGAAGTTTCCGCATGGTGCTCGGATCAGTGGTGTTGGTGGGCTTGATGAAGTTGGCCGTGGTTGCCGTCGCTGGGTTCTGTGGCCTGCGTATGTGCAGGGCAATGCTTCGATCAAAGACAAGTTCAGACCTGCGCCGGGAGGCGGCTATCTCAATGCTGAGACAGGCGAACTCCTGCGGTCTGAATTCGTGCCAACGGGCGGCGGTTTTACGCGATTTGTGCGTGTGCGAACCACGCCCAGAAGCATTGAAAACACCGGCGGGCCCTTTAGCTGGCTATCGGACAAGCCTGGGGTAGCTCATGCGTGATCTGCTGTTGTGGTTCGCTCTCTGCGTGGCTGTCACGGGCTGCGCATCACTGGCGCCTGAACCTGAGTGGGTGCAGGCCGTAACTGGGAAGTTCTGGTAATGGATCAAAACCTCATAGAGCTTTTTGTCGCTGCTACGACCTTCTTTGCATTCGTGCTTGGCTACAGGCAGGGGAGGGTCGGCTAGTGCTGATTTCTGCATACCTAGGGCTGCTCGTCTTCGCCTATTTCGCTGGCTACAAGGTCGGCTACGTCGTCAAGTTCATCAACCAATTGGGCAATGGTGCCTAAGCGTTTGCCGGTCGCATTACCGGCGTTTTTGAGGTGTTCTATGAAAGAAAAACTGAAGACTCTGCGTGCACGCGCAATGGTTCTGGCTCTGTCTGCTGGCCCGGCTCTCGCCATGGCTGCGGATCCCACGGATCCGTCTGCGGCCATCACTCAGGCCAAGACTGATATCGCTCTGATCATCGCTGCCGGTGGTGGTGCTCTGGTGTCTTTGGCCCTGCTCGGCGTGGGCTGGGTGGTGGGTGCCCGTTTCGTGAAGAAGTTGGGTCGCGCAGGTTAATGGGTGCGGCGCTCTGCTACCCCTGCGTAGCGGGGGTGGCAGGGTGCCGCAAACTTTATGACTAATTTTGTCCGTCTGATTTCCCTATTGCTCTTCATTTTTGTCGGGGCATCTGCAAATGCGTTTCCGTTGCGGCCGGGCTTTCACTTTCCTGATCTTCCATATGGGCAATTTTCGACTAAAGAATCTGCCTGTAAAACAGCTTATGACAAGTGGTATGCAGAACGGCATGATTCCTTTGTTAACCATTATTGGCGTGTCGATGGAAGTTCGTGTGTAGGAGGTGGTAATTGGAAGTCGAGCGGGGATCCGTATTATTGGAAGTACGATATTGTTCCTTTTAATTCTTGTCCAAGTAACTCAACACAATCGGGATCTTCCTGCTCTTGTAATTCGGGATTCTTTGAGGAGGGTGGTCAATGCGTTCCTGAAATGTCTTCCGAAAAGGCTTGTGGAGCGGCTTTCTATAATTCCAATGCATTCGGAAATACCTCACTGCCTGTTGTATTGGACGGTCAGTTAAATTCTGGGTCGTATTGCCAACCTCAGGGAGACAGCATCAAGCCAGGTCTTGCCTGTGCAATGAATTTTGATCTTGAGGTAAGTTGGAAAACTGATGATGGCAATTGGCACTCAAGGGGTACGCTTCAGCCAAAGATGATCGGTCAAAATTTCCAGCCGTGTGTGCCGGGATTGGATGCATCGACCAACCCTCCTGATCCCGACAAGCCCCCAGAGCTTCCTAAAAAGCAGGATCCTACCTGTCCAAATGGCTATCAGGGCCAAGTCGGTACTGAAACCAAGTGCATCCCCAGCTACGGCTACAACGGTGTGAATTTCGCGCCCACGACAAAGTTCGATGAGGACGCTAAAACGCGCACGGAAACGACAACAAAAACAGAGTGCGCATTGGGAAAGTGCACTACTACGGACACTGTCAAAGTCACAGACAAAGCAACGGGCCAGAGCACCACCACAAGCAGTTCTACAACCGAAGTAGACAGGGCATGGTGCGCAAAAGCTGAAAACAAGGATAAATGCGCTGCAAATGGTAAGCCCGCATATTCAGGCCAAGATACCGGCGTTTCCTCGGGGGGCGGTGGTAATGGCAGTGGCGGTGATGGCGATGGTGAAGAAAAGGGCGGTCGCTGCGGTGCAAAAGGGCAACCCCCTTGCAAGATTGATGAAACCGGCACGCCTGACGGAGAGGGTAAATTTGATTCGGCATTAGATAAACAGGCGCAGGATCATCAGCAGCGCATGGATACCCTGTCCGGGATTAAAAACTCTGCCGATAAAGACACCTCGACGGGCACTAATGGCGGGTTTCAATGGTTAACGCATAAGACCTGTTCCCCGTGGAATCTGGGTGAAATGAAAATACTCACTGAGACATTTAGGCTAGAAATAAATATCTGCGCGATTGAGCCATATGTAGTGCCGGTAATGAATTTCTTGTGGATTCTCGCAACCATTTGGATGACGTTTGCTCGTGTTGCCAGCGTCATGGGGGCTAAGGTGGACTAATGCCATTAATTGGTGGGTTACTTTCAAATCTTCTGGTCGGACTGGTTAACTGGTTCGCTCAATACTTCGGGCGTAAGGTCGCTTTTGGCGCAGCGACGGTCACTGCAATGACGGGCCTCACAGTAGCGCTGTTCGTTTTTATGCGGGGCATCGTTGGCCCTCTGATTTCTCAGCTCGATGGCACCATGACAGGCATGTTCATGGAGGCCATGCAGATCGTGATTCCTCCTGTGGCTCCAGGCTGCTTGAGCACCTATTTTGTGGTGTGGAGTGCTGCGACTGCCTACACATGGCAACGCGATCTGATCCATCTCTTTGCTAAGGCGGGGTAAGCCATGCCTGTCTATGTGGTGCAAGGCAAGTTGGGTACAGGCAAGGGTCTGTACTGCATGCTCAAGATGGACGAGGCGCTGCGCGACGGGCGCCGAGTCGCGACAAACTTCGATCTTTTCCTTGAGCATCTGCTGCCGGCCCAGAGCAAGGTTTCGGCCATCCGGGTGCCGGACAAGCCAACCGCACAGGATTTGGACGATATCGGCTCAGGCAATCCCGATGATCGTTTCAATGAGGAGCGCAACGGCGTTCTTGTGCTGGACGAGCTCGGTAGCTGGCTCAACTCGCGCGGCTTCAATTCGCCTGAGCGCGCGGCGCTGTTGGACTGGCTCATTCATGCCCGCAAGAAGGGCTGGGATGTCTATTTGGTCGTGCAGAACATCGACATGATCGACAAGCAGGTGCGCGTCGGGCTGGCCGAATATCAGGTGCGCATGATTCGCGCCGACAAGATCAAGATTCCGGTTGTCGGCACGTTCTTGGGCAAGCGTGGCCGTCTGCCAAAGTTCCATATCGGCAACATCAGTCTGACTGATGTGCCAGGCGTAAACATCGATCGCGAATGGTTCAAAGCCGACTATCTGTATCAGGGCTATGACACTTTGCAGATTTTTCGTGACTGGGTGCGCAATCCGGCAGACGAGCGCTTTAAGACTGAGGTCTACGGCGGCCCGTACAGTTTCCTGAGTGCGTGGCACCTCAAGGGGCGTTTTGAAGCGCCACAGGCCCGGAAAACGCTGTTCCAGCGCCTGTTTGGTAAGCAGCAGGAAAAGCCCGTACCTAAGCCGCGCCTGCCTGCTGTCGCGTTGTGTTCAAAACTGCCGCCAGATGAAGCCTGGGCACTTGCGCGGCGCTATGTGCAAGGGGGTGCGTGATGTGGTGGTCAATCCTTTCGTGGTTGATAGGCGTATGCGTCTGCCTCTTGGTGGCTGGCAAGCTTTGGGACGAGGGCGGTGGTGAGATGGATAAGCCATGGGAAAAGCACTGAAGTTCTCCCTGGCTATGTCCGTCGCGAGTGTGGCTATGCTCGCCAATGCAGCCGGGCCGAGTAGGGTGGCAGGCTGTACAAAGACTGCCAAGGCCTGTACCTGCTACAGCCATTCCGGCCGGCCAGTTGAGGCTGAAAAAGACTTCTGCGAAGCCAAGTTTGCGCCCCTCACGGTCATGACGTTTGAAGGTGGCGACATTTCGGCATTGGTCACGCCGGTTCGGATCAAACCTCGCGCACCCGAAAACGAGCCATTCAAAAAGCTGCCGATACAGTGGCTGATTGAGCACTGATGGGGGTATCGGGGGCCGCGCCCCTGATGTCAACCGTCGATCAGGCATTGCCAGTTACACCGACCTGGCTGCATGCGGAACCTCCCGCAGTTACATGCACCTGGTTCGCGTGGCGCGCTTCTGGCAAAGATCGGGCCTTCGCTCCGTGTCCTGAGAACAACCGCCGTAGGCGCTCAAGCCCCAGCAAGTGATTGTGCTCACTTTTTGGTAGCGTGTTTGCGCTATAAAAAGAGGAGCGGTAAAGCTAATTAGGGCTTCAAAAATGGCCTGCCTCAATAGCATTCCAACTATCAAAACAACGGAGGGAAAAAGTGCTGATTGGATATGCTCGCGTCTCGACAAGGGAGCAGGAGACTTACCTGCAAATTGATGCGTTGAACAAGGCAGGTGTTTCAAAGATCTATCAAGAGAAGGCAAGTGCTGTAAGTGCGAGGCCTCAATTGCAGCGCTGTCTGTTGTCTTTGAAGGCCGGCGACATCCTTGTGGTTTACAAAATGGACCGTGTTGCCCGGTCGCTCAAGGATCTGCTTGGGATTCTGGAGAGCGTCCAGTCTGCAGGCGCGCATATCCGGTCTTTGACTGAGCCGCTTGATACCTCTGTGCCGGTAGGCATCTTTATGGTGCAGGTGCTGGGTGCCGTTGCTCAGTTAGAGCGCTCCATCATTAGAGAGCGGGCTTTGGCTGGGCAAATAGCCGCCTATAACAGAGGGGTAAGGTGGGGCGGGAGTAGGGGGAAGCTCAGTGATATTGAGCAAAACGAGTTGAGGCAATTAAAGCAGTCCGGGGCCACCTTAAAGCAGCTTATGGCGAGGTACGATATCTCCATGTCTACGGTCTGCCGATATCTGAATCCACAGACCTCTCGCAACGTCCGTCCAAAGTTGCCTGTACTTGGAGCTTATGTTGATGACTCTCTCAACGATTGACGATGCGACGACAGCCATTATCGGCCCCGGTCTTGAAAACGCGTTCTCCATGAATCAACCTACGCTGAATTACGTATCGTGTCCCGGAGCCTCTGCAACGGCTCCCACCTGGGCCAGTGCTCAGCGCCGCCAACAGGTCGAGGCGCAGCCCGAGGGAACGCACCGCATGGCGTACTGGGAATGGAACCATACCGGCAATCCAAGGCATCCTCATGTCATAGTCTGCGTGCACGGCCTCTCGCGCCAGGGGCGAGACTTTGATGTGCTGGCAACCGAGCTCAGCCGCTTTGCCCGCGTGATCTGCCCCGATGTGGTTGGGCGCGGCGAAAGCGACTGGCTGGCCGATCCCATGGGTTATCAGCTGCCGCTGTATGCGGCCGATATGTTGGTGCTGCTTGCCCAGTTGCATGCTCAGGCGCCGATTGAAACCCTGGACTGGGTCGGCACCAGCATGGGCGGCCTGATCGGCATGGGCATCGTGGGCCAGCCCGGTCTGCCGCTGCCGGTCCCGGTGCGACGGCTGGTGCTCAACGACGTCGGCCCGACCATTGAATGGGAGTCGCTGGAACGAATCGGCTCCTATGTCGGAAAAGGCTTGCAGTTTCCCAACTTTGAGAGCGCTGCTGCTGCCATGCGCTTGATTTCCGAGGGATTCGGCCCACATAGCGATGAGCAATGGAGCCGGCTCTCGCAAGCCATGATCAAGCCAGATGCCCAAGGGGGTGTGGTGCTGCATTACGACCCCCGCATTGCAGTGCCCATGGCCCAGATGACGCGCGAGACTGCTCAGGTCGGTGAGGCCTTGCTCTGGCAGCTTTACGACCAGATCAAGGCACAGGTATTGCTTATCCGAGGGGCCGAGTCCGATCTGCTTTCCAGCCGTACCGCCAAGGCCATGACCGAGCGTGGCCCCAGGGCGCATTGCACGGAACTGCAGGGCGTGGGACATGCCCCGACGTTGGTAGTGCCGGGGCAAGTGGCGTTGATACAAAAGTTTTTACAAGGGGATAAGGGTTTGCCTGCGAACATCAGTCTTGCGCAGCAGGCCCAAGAGGAAGCTGCATGAAGACCAGCGATACCGTAACCACAGTCTCTGACGCCGCACCCAAGCTCACGGAGCCTACGCCGCATCTGATTACCGCCACATCCGAGGTTTTGCCCGATCAAGTCAATGCGCTGGCGCGCGCCCGTGCCTTTGCAGAACCTCTGATTGCCGGCGAAGTCATGGAGACCGGTGAAAACACCCTGACCCACGCCGACGCCGTTGCCGCCATCCTCAAGAAAATCGGTGGCTCGGAAACCATGCAGGCGGCCATTTATCTGGTGCACGCCAGCGTGCACCTGAACAAGCCGCAGGAAGTGATTGCCAAGGCGTTTGGCGATAATTTTGCGACCCTGGCGGTCGAAACCATCAAACTCATCCGGGTGCAGCAGCAGGCGCGAGACGCCGAGCTGAGCAGCCAGCATGTCGATGGCGTGGCCACCCAGACCGAGAACGTGCGCAAGATGCTGCTGGGCTTTTCGCGCGATCTGCGCGTGGTGCTGCTGCGCCTGGCGTCGCGCCTGCAGACGCTGCGCTACTACGCGGCCGAGAAGAGCCCGGTTTCACCCAGCATCGCGCGCGAGGCGCTCTATGTCTTTGCGCCACTGGCCAACCGTCTGGGAATCTGGCAGATCAAATGGGAGCTCGAAGATCTGGCTTTCCGTTTTCTGGAGCCCGATACCTACCGCCAGATTGCGCGTCTGCTCGACGAAAAGCGGGTCGAGCGCGAAGCCTATATGGAGCAGATGCGTGCGAGGCTCGAGGCCGATTTGCGCGCCCACAGCATCAGCGCCTCGGTTCAGGGTCGTCCCAAGCATATCTACAGCATCGTCAAGAAGATGCGCGGCAAGTCGCTGAGCTTTGACCAGCTGTTCGATATCCGTGCCATGCGCGTCATCGTGCCTACGGTCAAGGACTGCTATGCAGCCCTGTCCTGGGTGCATGAGCAGTTCACGCCGCTGGAAAAGGAGTTCGACGACTACATCGCCAAACCCAAGCCCAACGGTTATCAGTCGCTGCACACGGTGGTGCGCGATGAAACCGGCCGCACCATAGAGATCCAGATCCGCACCCAGGCCATGCACGACCATGCCGAGCATGGCGTGGCCGCGCACTGGGCTTACAAGGAAGCTGGTACCAAGGGCTATGCGGGCGTGTCTGCGTCCAGCGAATATGACGCCAAGATCGCCGTGCTGCGCCAGTTGCTGGCCTGGGGCAGCGACCTGACGGGCTCGGCCCAGCGTGGTCTGTTTGAAGACCGCATCTATGTGCTGACTCCCGATGCGGCTGTGATCGAGCTGCCGCAAGGGGCCACGCCGGTGGACTTCGCCTACTCGGTGCACACCAGCCTGGGCCATCGTTGCCGCGGCGCGCGTGTGGACGGAGCCATGGTGCCGCTGAACACCGCTCTGGAAAGCGGCCAGACGGTAGAAATCAACACGGCCAAGGAAGACCGCCCCTCCCGCGACTGGCTCAATGCCGAGCTGGGTTATCTGGTCAGCAACCGTGCCAAGGCCAAGGTGCGCGCCTGGTTCAATGCCCAGGCCACGCACGAAACCGTCTCGCGCGGGCGCGAGGCCGTTGAAAAGCTGCTGCAGCGCGAGGGCAAGACGGCGATCAAGCTTGAAGAGCTGGCTGCACAGCTGGGCTTCAAGTCTGCCGATGCACTGTTTGAAGTCGTGGGCAAGGACGAGTATTCACTGCGCAATATCGAGGTTGTGCTGCGTCCCAGTGAAGAAACGCCAGAGGAAGATGCATTCACGCCGGTGCGCAAGGCGCGCGGCCATGACTCTTCGCGCGGCGGGGTGCTGGTGGTGGGCGTCGATTCGCTCATGACCCAGCTCGCCAAATGCTGCAAGCCGGCTCCTCCGGACGAGATCGGCGGCTTTGTGACTCGTGGCAAGGGTGTGAGCGTGCACCGCTGCGATTGCTCCAATTTCCGCGAGATGATGGCCAAGAGCCCCGAGCGTGTCATCGAGGTCGACTGGGGCACTCCCAAACATGTGGACAAGGGTGGACCGGTTTACCCTGTGGACGTTGCGGTGGAGGCTGCCGACCGTCAAGGCTTGCTGCGCGATATCTCGGATGTGTTTGCACGCGAGAAGACCAATGTCATCGGGGTGCAGACACAGTCCGTCAAGGGGACGGCGTGGATGACGTTCACGGTGGAAGTGGCGGATTCGGGTCGCCTCAACAAGGTACTTGGCATCGTCGCCAGTGTGTCCGGCGTTCGCTCGGCCAGAAGGCGCTGATGTAAGTCCCGATTGCGCCTGACTGTGCTCGATGACAAGAAAATGTTAGCTCTCAAAAAATGAGTGAAAAACCCGTGCTACAATTGCTTCATCGAACAGAACAACAGGCGCGTAGCTCAGCTGGTTAGAGCACCACCTTGACATGGTGGGGGTCGTTGGTTCGAGTCCAATCGCGCCTACCAAACGTGCAGACGAAACCAGAGTTTGCAACAGAAAATGCCCGCTGAAAAGCGGGCATTTTTGTTTTGTCGGCACGAAGCCGTTAGTGGAGAACGGCATTCAAACAGACGTTTTGTCGCAACTGTCGGTTGATTTCTGCCTGTGTCCAGATCGCGCATCCCGACCACCGTCCAGAGCGGATTAGTGGTTCAGGATTGAGCAGCCCCTCGCAACATGGCTGCTCTTGACTCTGTCTTCCGATTCGTTGTCATCGCACATGACGGCGCAATGCCTTCCCGGAGGTGCCAATAACGCACGTTGTCTGCCTGGCTGCTTGCAGTCCAGGCACACTTGCTAGAAAGCCGGATTCAATTCCAGCAGCAAGTTCGAGGAGCCGGGGGGCACCGAGAACGACTGGCTGTAGATATCTCCTGCTCGTGGCATGGCTTGGCCGTCCAGCGACAGCCGCGCCTGCAAACGTAGCTCCGGGAATGACGACAGCGAAACTGCAGAATCGAGCAGGTTCTCCGGCCCCAGCGTGAAATGTGCCGGCAGGGAGGTCGCAGGCAGGCGCAGCACTGCCACAGGCCGGGGGTGACCGTCGGCGCGAGCCACGACAAAGACCTGAGCCTTGGCCAACCGGGCTGGTTCAGATGGATTGGCCTTGGAGGTTGCCCATCGCAATTCTCCGCTCAGGCGGCTCTTGGAGGCAGCCGCAGTCTTGGCAGTGATGCTCGAGCTGTCTTCAGACGCCAAAGCCTCCAGCTTGAGCAGGTCGTCCTGCACTCGCAGCGCCATGTCCGATCCGGGCTCCAGCTGCGCCAGCAGGGCCCGCCAATGCTTGCCCGCCTCATCCAGCTTGCCATGGCGCACGGCGGCACTGCCGGCAAGGGCCAGCGCCTTGGGCTGGCTCGGCTGCAACTGCAGTGCCTGGGCAATGGCCTTGCCGGCCTCGCCATCCAGGCCACCGCCCTGGGCCGACGCCAGCGCGTCGGCCAGATCGGCCCACAGCCTGGCCTGGACCTCTGCATCCATCTGGCTGCGCTGTGCCTCCTGCAAGGCCCGGCGGTATGCCTGGGTCGCAGCGTCAAATCGCTCCAGAGTTTCATAGGAGCGGGCCAGCATCACCCAGTCGGGCAGGTTCTGCGGTTGTTCCTCAAGACGCCGGGCCAGCCCATCCACCATGGCCTGCACCTGCGTATCGCCAGCGCCGTCCCCGTGCGCGTCGGGCTGTTCCTGTGCCAGCTGCGCCGCAGCCTTTGGGTCACCCACCTGCAGGTACAAAGCGAACGCGGCGACAGGGAGCAGCACCGCCAACAACAGCGCGCTGCCACGGCGCAGCCATGGACTTTGGCGCCAGGCGACTGATGCTCGGGGTCTGTCCAGCTCTCTGAGTAGACGCCGCTGCAGCTCCTCGACCGCTTGAGCATGGTCGGTCTCGCTCAGGCGCCCCCCTGAGCGCTCCAGCTTCAGCTCGGCCAACTGGGTCAGGTAGAGGCGGCGCAGCGCTTCATCAGGATCGCTGGCGGGCGATGGGGCCTCGGCCAGCAGAGGCGGCAGCAGTACCGCCAGGCTCAGAAGCATCAGGGCGATGGCACCCAGCCACAACCAGTGCATGGCGCTCATTGGCGTTCCTCCTTCGAGGTCGTGTCCAGCCATTGACGTGCACGCTCCCGTTGCTGCTGAGTGAGTGGCTCGTCCGGCATGCTCCTTTGGCGCAGTGTGCGCCGCAGCAGGACAAAGCCGCCCAGCGCGGCAAGGAACGGGCTGCTCCACAGCAGCCAGGTCGATGGCTTCCAGGGCGGGTTGTAGCGCACAAAGGAGCCATAGCGCTGTTCGAAGAAGTTGATCACCTGCTCATTGCTATGGCCCTGCTCGAGTTGGTTGCGGATCTCGCGGCGCATGTCCTCGGCCATGGGGGCACGCGACTCGGCCACAGTCTGGTTCTGGCAGACGACACAGCGAAGCTGAGCAGCCAGCGCCATTTCACGATCCAGCAGTTCCTGGTCCCGAGCGGTCTGCCCGGCCTGGGCCAGCATTGCCATGCAGGTCAGCAAGGCCGCTGTGCAGGCCGCGCCGATACTTCGCGGCTTCATTGCAGACTCCTGATGACCGGCAGCAGCCGGTCGCGCCATATCTCTGCGGTTACCGGGCCCACATGGCGATAGCGCACGCGGCCCTGGCCGTCAATGACAAAGGTTTCCGGCACTCCCTGGATGCCGAAGTCCATGCCCACGCGGCCATCGCCGTCGATGGCTGAAGCTCGGTAGGGGTTGCCCGCCACCCGCAGCAGCGCACGAGCCTTGTCCGGCTGATCCTTGTAGTTCAGGCCGTAGACGGCGACCGCGTCGCGCTTCGAGAGTTCGGCCAATACGGGCAGCTCCTGCCGGCAGGGGGCGCACCATGAGGCCCAGACATTGAGCAACCAGGCCCGGCCTCGCAGGTCCTGCAGATGCAGGACTTGCTGCGGGTCTTCGAGCAGAGGGCGGTCTATGGCCGGTGCTGGCTGTTCCAGCAGCGCCGAAGGCAGGGCCCGTGGGTCACGCTGCAGGCCAAGCCCGAGCATGATGGCCAAGCCTAAAAATATTGCCAGGGGCAGGACAAAGCGCATCAGACAGCTCCTTGCAGGGCCGGAGCGCCGGACTGGCGATGCGCTCGCTGCTTGGCTGTACGAAAGCGCCGGTCCATAAGGCTCAGGCCCGCGCCCAGCGCCATCATCAGTGTGCCTATCCAGACCCAGTCCATGAAAGGCTTGACCTGTAGGCGCACGGTCCAGCGCAGGCCTTGATCGTCCAGTGGATCGCCCAGGGCCACGAAAACGTCGCGTGTCCAGCCGCTGTCAATGGCGGCCTGGCTCAAAGCCATGCCCTGGGCGCGGTAAACCCGCTTCTCGGGAAACATGCTCCAGCTGTCCAGCCCCGCTCGACTGACGGTGAATTGGGCACGTTGCGCGTCATAGTTGGGGCCGGCGGCCGGACCAAGGCTGTCGAAGCGGAAGCGGTAGCCACCCGCCTCGGCAGTCTCACCCTGCGCCAGCGTGGTTTCGTGCCGGCTCTCCAGCCCGTCGGCCAGGCTTACCGCCAGCACGAACACGCCCGCACCGGCATGGGCCATCAGCATGCCCCACCAGCCCCAGGGCTGGCGCGACAGGCGCTGACCCAGATGGCCGATTTCCAGGCCTTGCCCCAGGCGCTGCCAGATATGGGCCAGTGTGCTGAGCAGGCACCACAGGCCCAGGGCCAGGCCTAGCAAGGTGGCCGGGGACAGGCGCACACCCATCCAGCCGCCTGCCAGTGCCAGCACTGCCGAGCAGGCAAGGCTCAGCACGAGGGCCACGCGAAGGCGCCGCCACAGCTCGCCAACCAGGCTGCTCTTCCAGCGCGCCACCGTGCCCACGCCCATCAGGGTCAGGGCCGGCAGCACCAAAGGCAAAAAGACGGCATGGAAGTACGGCGGCCCCACGGAGATCTTCTCGCCGCTCAGCACATCGAGCGCCAGCGGGTACAGCGTGCCTATGAGCACCGCCAGCGCTGCAGCGGTGAAGAGCACGTTGTTGATCAGCAAAAAGGTTTCGCGCGAGAGCATGGCAAATTCCCCGGAGCCGCGGCCCAGCTCCGGTGCGCGCCAGGCGAACAGCCACAGCGATGCTCCCACCACAGCCACGATGAAGCACAGGATGAAGAGCCCCCGCCCTGGGTCCACGGCAAACGCATGAACCGAGGTAAGCACGCCTGAGCGCACGAGAAAGGTACCCAGCAGGCTCAGCGAAAATGCGCAGATGGCGAGTAGGGCCGACCAGCTGCGGAAGGCACCGCGCTGGTCGGTCACGATCAGCGAATGCAGCAGGGCCGTACCCACCAGCCAGGGCATGAAAGAGGCGTTTTCCACCGGGTCCCAGAACCACCAGCCGCCCCAGCCCAGTACGTAATAGGCCCAGGCACTGCCCAGCAGAATGCCCAGTGTGAGAAAGCCCCAGGCAGCCAGCGTCCAGGAACGCGACCAGCGCGCCCAGGCCGCACCCAGCTCGCCCGAGATCAATGCCGCAAGCGCGAACGCAAAAGGCACGGCAAAGCCCACATAGCCCATGTACAGCAGCGGCGGATGCAGCACCATGCCGGGATCCTGCAGCAAGGGGTTGAGGTCCTTGCCTTGCGCAGCCGCCGGGATCAGGCGCGCAAACGGGTTAGAGAGAAACAGAAGGAACAGCAGCAGACCCACACTGATCCAGCCCAGCACCGCGAGCACGCGCGCCACGAAGGCCGGCGGCAGGTCTCGGCTGCGCCAGGCCACCGCCAGGGTCCAGCCCGAGAGCATGAGCTGCCACAGCAGCATGGAGCCTTCATGACCGCCCCAGAACGCTGCCAGCTTGTAGGCCATGGGCAGGTCGCTATGCGAATTGGCCGCCACATACAGCACCGAGAAGTCTCCGCGCCAGAAGCACCAGAACAGGCTGGCCGAAGACAGCACGCACAAGGCGCATAGCAAAAAGGCTGCGGGCCGGGCCAGCCTTACCCAGCCCGTCAGTCCCCAGTGGGCACCGGCCAGCGGCAGCACCGCCAGCAGCACTGCCGTAACCAGGGCCAGTACCAGGGCGAACACGCCAAGTTCAGCGATCATGTGCGGCCTCCGCTGGAGACGGCACCGGCGCTGTCCTGGCCGGCTTCCCTGACGGTGGCGTCGTCGGCAGACTTCTCTGGCGGCTTGTCGGCGGCGTTTTTCAATGCATGGGCCGCTTCGGGCGGCATGTAGTTCTCGTCATGCTTGGCCAGCACCTCGGAGGCCTGGAAGGCACCGTCCGCCTGCATACGGCCCGATACCACCACACCTTTGCCCTCGCGGAACAGGTCGGGCAGCAATCCTCGATACTGCACAGGCACACTGCGCACTTCATCAGTCACGGCAAAGCGCAGCAGCATTCCGTCGCCGCTGCGCTGCAGTGAGCCAGGCTCCACCAGGCCTCCCAGGCGAAAGGCCGCACCATGCGGAACCTCACCCGCATGAACCTGGCTGGGGCTGTAGAAGAACATCACATTGGAGTTGAGCGCTCGCAGCACCAGCGTGACGGCTGCGGCCACCAGCGCAAGTCCTGCCAACACCCACAGCAGGCGACGCTGGCGCGGCTTCATGGGTTCTCCCTGGCTTCGAGCCCGGACGCGGCTTCAGCCTTCAGGCGACGGCTGCGCACAAAGATGCTGACCAGCTCGATACCCAGCGCCATCGCGCTCACACCGTAGGCCAGAGCAATGAAAAAAGCATGATCCTGCATTACAGACTCTCCTCGCGGGCTCGCTCCAGAATCAGGCAGCGTGCCCGTACCAGGGCGACGGCCAGCGTATAGGCCCAGCAGGCCAGCGCCATCAGCAACATGCCGGCCAGCATGGTGTGTGTCATGCTGGGAGCCGTATCCATGCGGATGCTCGCACCCTGATGCAGGGTGCTCCACCACTGAACCGAGAAATAGATGATGGGAACATTGACCACGCCAGCAAGCAGCACGATGGCGCCAGCGCCATCGGCCCGACGCGAATCCTCTATGGCCGAGACCATGGCCATATAGCCCAGATACAGGAACAGCAGGATCAGCTCCGACGTCAGGCGGGCATCCCATACCCACCAGGCTCCCCAGGTCGGCTTGCCCCAGGCAGCCCCGGTCCATAAGGCGATGGCTGTGAACAAGGCTCCCGTGGGGGCCAGGGCCCTTGCCAGTAGGGGGGAGAGACGGGTGCCGTAAATCAAGCCCAGGGCAGCATGGAGCGCTGCCACGAGATAGATGAACATGGACATCCAGGCAGCCGGCACATGCAAAAAGATGATGCGGTAGACCTCGCCCTGTTGGTGATCCGTAGGTGCCAGTCCAAATCCGACCCATAGACCCGCAGCAGCCAGCACGGTAGCCAGCACGGCCATCCAGGGCCAGACTCGACCCGCCCAGTGGTAAAAAATCGGGGGCGAGGTCAGTTGGCGCCATTTGCGGCCGCTGGATCCTGCTGCAGGCGTCGGTGATGCATTGGAAGTAAGGGAATTCATATCACTCCAGCGCGAGGCGCAAGGCCGCAGCTATAGCCCAGGGGCCGGCCAGTAACGCCAGACACAGGCAGGCCCCCAGCAGATTGAGAGCAGGCGCTGCACTCAGCCCTTGCTGCGCCTGGGCCACGGCATGGCTGCCAAAGATCAGGATGGGCACGCTCAGCGGCAGCACCACCATAGCCAGCAGCAACTGCCCCCGCACACCCAGTGTCAGTGCTGCACCCAGAGCTGCCAGCAGGCACAGGCTGGGCGTTCCCAGGGCCAGCGATGCCAGCAGAATGCCGACCACCGTCCCATCCAGGCCGTACTGCCAGCCCAGCAAGGGAGCCACCAGCAACAATGGCGACACGCCCAGCAACCAGTGCGTGGCCACCTTGAGGCCCACCAGCAGCGAAAGGGGCGCAGGCGCCAGCAACCATTGCTCCAGCGACCCGTCCGCCATGTCGCTCTCGAACAGCCGGTGCTGCCCCAGCAGCACGGCCAGCAAGGCCGCGACCCACACAATGCCCGGCGCAATCTGCCTCAGCAGGGGCGCGTCCGGCCCCAAAGCCAAGGGGAAAAGACTGCCCACCAGCACGAAAAAGAACAGCCCGCCCAAGGCATCGGAAGGCCTTCGAGCGGCCAATTTCAACTCTCTTGCGCACACAGCTCTCAGCAAACAGCCACCTGCTCATTCATTGCCGTCGTGACCACGGAGCGGGATAAGTCCAGCACCGACACCCGGGGCGTCGGCAGCACCAGGTTGCGGTGCGAAGCCACCACGGCCATTCCTCCTGAGGCCAGATGGTGCTCCAGTGCCTCGACCAGATATTGTTCGCCCTGGACATCCAGACAGCTGTCGGGTTCGTCCAGCAACCAAAACGGACGCTCGCCCAGCAAAACACGGGCCAGCCCCAGTCGCCGACGCTGACCCTGGGACAGTCGGCCAAAAGGCCGTGCGACGACTCCCGTCAACGACAAGGCCTGCAAAACGGCTTGCACGCGTGCTTCATTCCAGCTCACAGCCATCAGATCCAGCGCAAAGCGCAGATTCTCCATCCCTGTCAAGGTGTCGCTCATTCCTGCCTGATGTCCCATATAGGCCAGTTGCCGCTGGTAGGCTGGATCCTGAGGGGACAGCGTACCGCCGCACCACTGGAGGCTTCCAGTACGCCATGGCAGAAGGCCGGCCAGACAACGCAGCAGGCTGCTCTTGCCCGCGCCGTTTTGACCTCTGAGCATCAGGAGTTGGCCGTCACCGAGCTCCAAGCCCAGATCGCGCAGCACCACCCGGCCGCCGCGTACACAACCCAGGCCGGATATGCAAAGAAATCTGGAAGCAGCCGTGCCCAAGCCATTCATCCCGCTACTGCACCGACGCAACCGAAGCCTCAGGCCCTGGCACTTTCTGACCTGGCGTGTCGCTGGGGCCCTGTCCGGGAGGAATGTGAGGCAGCTTGTGGGCAATGCCCTTGTGGCAGTCGATACAGGTTTTTTCCTTGCTGGCCAAATAGGTGCTGTGCATGTTCTGCGCACGCAAACTCTGCCGCGTCATATCCATGGAGTCGTAGTTATGGCAGTTGCGGCACTCCAGAGAATCATTGGCCTTGAAGCGAGCCCACTCGTGCTGCGCCAACTCCAGCCGCTTGGCTTCGAATTTTTCTGGCGTGTCGATCGTTCCAAAGATCTTGCCCCAGACTTCCTTGGAGGCCTGCATCTTGCGAGCGATCTTGTCGGTCCAGTCGTGCGGCACATGACAGTTGGAGCACACGGCACGTACGCCCGAGCGGTTGGTGTAGTGGATCGTGCTCTTGAGCTCTGCAAACACGTTGTCCCGCATCTCGTGACAACCCGTGCAGAATTTCTCCGTATTGGTCAGCTCCATGGCGGTATTGAACGCGCCCCAGAAGAGGATGCCGCCGATGAAGCCGCCGATGGTCAGAAAGCCCAGGCTGAAATGTACGCTGGGGCGGCGGATCACCGCCCAGTAGCGCTTGAGAAGTGTCAACATAGATGAGCCTCGTGCGCCGCAGCGTCAGTTTTTCTTGGATGTCTTGCCCGACTGGGACTGCAGGGCCTTCAGGATCACGGTATCCACATCTTCGAAGGTGTTGCTGACCAGAGGGCGGACGGCATCCTGAGCCACATGGCATTGCTGGCAGAAGTAGCGTCGCGTGGACACCTGCCCCAACATGCGCCCGTCGCGGTCCATATAGTGCGTGACCGATACCGGCACTGCCTGCGAGATCTCGGCCTTGGTTCGCGAATGGCAGTCCATGCATTTGTTGAAGTTCTTGTCCACCTGGTAGCCATCAACGCGATGAGGGATCGTGGGCGGTTGCCAGGTGTAGTTGCGCGTGCGGCGCACGTCATCATTGACGGCATTGCCAAGCACTGGCGGTTTGGTTGCCTGCATGATGGGCGTGGGGCCACGCGCCGAGTCATAGAAGGTCTCCGCGATGGCGGCTGGTGTCCAGGCCATACCTATATTGAGCATGAGCAGCATGCCCACAAGACGGACGAGTTTGCGGAAGAAGTTCATGGTCAACCTCTCTTTCGTCAAACCTTGGTGATCTTCACAGCGCACTTCTTGAAGTCCGTCTGCAACGAAATCGGGTCGGTAGCATCCAGCGTCACCTTGTTGATCAGCTGGCTGGCGTCGAACCAGGGGACATAGACCAATCCGCGCGGCGGCTTGTTGCGGCCGCGCGTCTCGACGCGCGTGCGCATGGAGCCGCGCCGCGAGGACAGCTCCACTTCGCTGCCGCGGCGCACGCCCAGTGCCTTGGCATCGTCAGGATGCATGTAGCACAGTGCGTTAGGCACGGCACGATGCAGCTCGGGTACGCGCCGGGTCATGGATCCTGAGTGCCAGTGTTCAAGCACTCGGCCCGTGGAAAGCCAGAACGGGTAATCCTTGTCCGGAGCCTCCGCCGGTGGTTCGTACGGCAAGGCAAAGATGTTGGCCTTGCCGTCGATATTGCCGTAGAACTGGTAGCCCGTACCGGCTTTCACATAAGGGTCCGAGCCTTCGCGGTAACGCCAGAGCGTTTCCTTGCCGTTGACCACGGGCCAGCGCATGCCGCGCACCTTGTGGTACTGGTCGAACGGTGCCAGATCGTGGCCATGGCCACGGCCGAACGAGGCGTACTCCTCGAACAGACCTTTTTGCGGATAGAAGCCAAAGGCCTTGGCTTCCTCGTTTTCATAGGCGGGGTCCATGTCGGCCAAGGGGAACTTGTCCACGTTGCCGTTGCGGTACAGCACCTCGAACAGGGTCTTGCCGCGCAACTGGGGCTTCTTGGCCAGCAGTTCCTCGGGCCAGACTTCCTCGACCTTGAAACGCTTGGAAAACTCCATCAATTGCCACAGGTCGGAGCGCGCCTCACCAGGAGCCTTGACCAGCTGGTGCCAAAAGTGGGTGCGGCGCTCTGCATTGCCGTAGGCGCCTTCCTTTTCGACCCACATGGCCGACGGCAAGATCAGATCGGCGGCTACAGCTGTGACTGTGGGATAGACATCGGAGACCACCACGAAATTGTCAGGGTTGCGGTAGCCCGGGTAGCCTTCCTGCGCCAGGTTGGCGCCGGCCTGTATGTTGTTGTTGACCATCACCCAGTAGGCATTGAGCCTGCCGTCCTTGAGCGCACGGTTTTGTTCCACGGCATGGTAGCCGGGCTTGGGTGGAATCGTGCCTTCGGGCAGCTTCCAGATGGTTTCAGCAGTCTTGCGATGCTCAGGGTTCGTCACCACCATGTCCGCTGGCAGGCGGTGCGAGAAAGTGCCCACCTCACGCGCCGTTCCGCAGGCAGAAGGCTGACCCGTCAGTGAGAACGGGCTGTTGCCGGGTGTGGCGATCTTGCCCAGCAGCAAGTGGATGTTGTAGACCATGTTGTTGGCCCAGACACCGCGTGTGTGCTGGTTGAAACCCATGGTCCAGAACGACACCACCTTGCTATTGGGGTCTGCATAGAGCTCGGCAAGAGCCTTGAGACGGTTGGCCGGTACACCCGTGAGCTTGGTTGTGTACTCGAGCGTATAGGTGGATACGAACTTGGCGTATTCCTCGTAGTTTATGGACTTGGCACCATTGGGGTCCTTGGCGTTCTTGGCAGCCTTCTGCAGCGGATGCTCGGGACGCAGCCCGTAGCCGATATCGGTGTTGCCGAGCTTGAAATTGCAGTGCTTGGAGACAAAGTCCTTGTTGACCCTGCCTGTGGTGATGATGTGGTTGGCGATGTAGTTGAGTATGGCCAGGTCGGTCTGAGGCTTGAAGGTCAGAGACATGTCCGCCAACTCATACGAGCGGTGCTCGAAGGTGGACAGTACGGCCACCTTCACGCCCGGTGTGGACAGGCGCCTGTCGGTCACGCGCGTCCACAGCACCGGATGCATTTCAGCCATGTTCGAGCCCCATAGCACAAAGGCAGTCGCGGCCTCGATGTCGTCATAGCAACCCATGGGCTCGTCCATGCCAAAGGTGCGCATGAAGCCGGCAACTGCCGAGGCCATGCAGTGCCTTGCATTGGGATCAATGTTGTTGGTGCGAAAGCCCGCCTTGAACAGCTTGGAGGCGGCATAGCCCTCCCATACCGTCCACTGGCCGGAGCCGAACATGCCCACCGCGTCGGCCCCCTTGGCCTTGAGCGTCTTTTTGAACTGCTCTGCCATGACGTCGAAGGCCGTATCCCAGGAAACCTGCTGGAATTCGCCATCCTTGGCATAGCGACCATTCTTCATGCGCAGCAACGGCTTTGTCAGACGATCACCGCCATACATGATCTTGGACAGGAAGTAACCCTTGACGCAGTTCAGTCCCCGGTTGACCTCGGCCTCAGGGTCACCCTGGGTGGCCACTACGCGGTTGTCCTTGACGGCCACCATGACGCCGCAACCTGTACCGCAAAAGCGGCATGGCGCCTTGGACCACTTCAGGTCGGCAGCCATTGCTCCTGCATCCTGGGACAGAACTTCTATGGGGATGCCTGCAACGGCCCCTGCGGCTGCGGCCGCAGATTGACGGACAAAATCACGCCTAGTGCTAGTCATGTGTTACCTCTTGGTTTAGCGACTGCCAGTTCTCAACATGCTGATAAACCAGGGATGCGTTGATTACGCCATCAAGCAGCTCAATCTGAGACACGCAATCAAGTATTTCTCTTGCATGGGGCGCTTCCAAGGTCACGACCAACTTGCCGGCCGGATGACTTCCATGTATTTGGGCGCCTTTGATCGTGACGATGCCAGCAGCTACTTGTGCCAGTGCATGGGGAAGCACATGCACAACCAGACTGGTGATATGCAAGTCGGTATGAGTTTCAATGGGCTCAGATTCTTCATGCATGTGGAGGGCCACCGATGATCATCTGATAAAACCAGATCGCAAAGCCGTAAGACGCAATCAGTACAACGGCCAATATAGGTGCCATAACAACTGCGAGAAATGCGAAGCTGCGCAACTCCTCGGTACGAGTCGATTCAGGCTGAGGTTCTGTCATTAGCAATCCCCCTTGGCTTGGATGCCTGAGCATCCATGATTTGGCGATAGAGATCCGATAACGAACTTTGCCACGAGATTACCTACAAAATTGACTTGCAACAAGGTTCTTCTTGATTCGTTGCTTTGCATCAATTCCTTCATCAAGATTTCATCGAGTGAATTGACATTCAAGTAAATACCTCGGGCGTTGACTAAATAGCCGGCGGAATCAAGCGCGGCTTGGATCAGCCCTCTGCAAACTGAATTCGCGCCTCAATCTCGCACTGACCCGTTGAAGTTGAGGCGTGAAATCTGGCCTGAAACCGATAGCCGCCGCCTGTTGCTTGCTTGAAAGCCGTCACTGGATCGCCTGACTGACACAGAGAGGGAATCGGGGTATCGTGCGGCCGTAATCAATGATGGCAATCAGCGGGAGAAAGCCAGTCTTGCACAAGAGATTGCTGCAGATTGTGGATTTGGTGACTCAATACAGCGCAGGACCTCGCGGTATTCAAGACGCGCTCCTCTCGGCCAGACGGGAAGCGGTAACGAGTCTCATGCGAGCTCAACCTGGATTTGTGCAAGCTCAAAGCATCACCGTGACGAGCACGATGCGCATCGAACCAAAAAGCGCTCCACAAAAGCGCTTTATAGGAGTAAAAGAATCTAGGGGCAGAGCTCCGCTCCTGCTCGTCCATCAGCCTGCATTGGACTGCCCCTAGACATGTCTACCTGCTAAGGGAAAGTCCAATAGCAGTCTTAATGTCGCTTATAAGCTGCTCGTAATAGGTCGCGATGTGATGCGACAACCACTGCTCAGAGGTTCAATCATCTCCAGCAGCCGCTTGTAGCCCGTGCGCTGCACCCGCCACTGACCGGCGACCCTGGTATAGCAGTCCTCATATAGCGCACTGCCGGTGAGTATGGTCTGCTCATCCAGATTGATGAACAGATCATTGAGGTACCAGATGCCGGTGGCCGTGTCACCGTCGACCCTGATTTCCGGTGTATGCCCGTGGTGCATGCCAAAGCGCCGATGGGTGAAGGCATTGCGGTAGAAGTTCATGGCTTCATCAATGCCATTGATCTCATACTGGTAAGTCGGGCTGTCGAAGCGAATATGGACAGCATCGGCCAGAACGGTTTTCAGAAGCTCCAGATTGCAGGTGTCGATGCCGCGAAAGTAGCGCGCCTTGAGCTGTTTGATTTCTTCAATATCCAGAAGAGTTTGCATGCTGTTCCCCGCTGGAATTTAGTGAGGCAGGTAATGGCCGCCACTGACGTCCAGTTGGGCGCCGGTCACCACGCGCGCATAGTCGCTGGCCAGATACAGCGCGGCAGAGGCGCAATCGGCATCGTCGGGGATCTCGTTGCGCAATGGAATCTGCTGGGCAATCACATCGACCAGAGATTCCATGGACACGCCCTGGCGCTTGGCTTCCGCCTGGAAATAGCCTTTGACCGGTGCGCCCCACATCCAGCCGTTGTAGGTGCTGTTGACGCGAATGCCGAAGGGCCCCAGGTCTTCCGCCAGATATTGCACAGCGGTCTTGAGCGCGCCTTTGGATACTGCGTAACCGGCTTCGAGCTGATTGGGGCGGCGCGTTGCCATGGTGTTGATCATCACAATGCTGCCGTCTTTTTGCTTTTTCATCTGCGGCACCACGGCCTGGGTCATGTTCATGGAGCCGTAGAGATTGACTTCCATGACCTTGCGCCAGTCATCCATGGAGGAGTTGCTCGAAGAGCCCCAGGTCCCGTGGGCATAGGCCGAGTTGATCAGCGCATCGATGCGGCCGAACCTGGCAACGGTCAGCTCTGCAAGCCGCTGGCACTGCTCGGGCTGCGAGATATCGGTGGACACTTTGAGCGTCTCGCAGGAGTGGCCGGCATCGCGAATCGTTTGCTCTGCCTCATCGAGCATGGACTGTGTGCGGGCTGCCAGCACCACGGCCTTGGCCTGATATTCCGCCGCGCGCAGGGCGAGCTTGATGCCCATGCCGGGGCCGATGCCAGAGATGATGATGACTTTGTCTTTCAGAAGCATATGGGTCTCCTTGGATATATAGCCTGGGGGTTTCTCAGAATGCAGCCCGGGTGCGGGCAAAGTGCAGCTCTTCTGCGCGGTGCTTGACATCTTCGGCGACCTGGTCAAAGGCGATCTTTACCCAGGCGCCATGCTCGCGCATGATGGTGTCGGCGTTCAGTCCCAGGAACTGATCGGTGGTGAAGTAGGTGCAGCGGTTGGCGTCAATCGCCTCTATGTATTGATCCCGGCGCGCAGCGTCCTTGTTCTCGGGCACGGGGCGCTGTTCCCAGGACAGCAGTTGCTCGGGCTCAAACGCAACCAGGTATTCATTGACAGGCCAGACTTCACCCGTCAGCGGATGGCGTGTTTTCATCTCGACCAAGTCATTGAGCTTGAGCCCACAGCGGATGTCGGGGCAGAAGCGATTCCAGAGGCGGTAGTTCTCCAGATCGGCCAGCACTTCCCAGACCACGCTGGCGGGGGCATTGATTTCCACCTTGATGGAGGTGACGAGGTTGGCAGCTTTGGTCATTGGAGTGCTCGCTTCAGTTGATGGGCTTGGAGGTGATCTGCAACTGCTCGCTCAGCGGCTCCACGGTTTCAAGCAAGGTCTTGTAGCCCGTCTCTGCAATCCACCAGCGGCCATCGCGCTTGACATAACGGTCTTCATAGATCGCACCGCCATGCATATGCGTTTTCTCTTCGAGGTTGATGAAGACGTAGTTCAGATACCAGAGCGCGGTAGCTTCGTCTCCCTTGACCTCGATCTCCGGCGTGTGGCCGTTGTGCATGGCCAGGCGGGTCTTGGTAAAGGAGGTTTTGTAGAAGTCCAGCGCCTTGTCTATGCCTTCCAGATGGAATTCGTAAGCAGGGCTTTTGAAGGCCAGTTTGATGTCTGGCGTCAGCATGCCCTGCAGCAATTCCAGATTGCAGGTGTCGATGGCGCGAAAGTAGCGCGCCTTGAGCTGCTTGATCAACTCAATGGCTTCCAGGTCCAACATGTGTTTTGTCTCCGGTGGTAGTGGGTCAGTCTCAAGCGCTGACTTGATAGAAACTGGTGAGAATGCAATCGAGGCTGCTGAAATCCATGATGGGAGTCACAGATTCGGACATGTATTTCTGCCGCTGGCGCAGCAGGTCTTCATCTCCTTGCGTGTCATAGAAGCCGTGAGCACTGCCGATCGCGATATCGGGAAACTGCTCCTCGACGATGGCGTGGACTTCCGGTGCGTCTTCGGTCAAGCGTCGCACGACCAGGTTTTGCCGGTATCCGAAGATGGACTGCAGCGGGTAGGCATTGCTGCCATGGCCTTCACGCCAGTGAACCATCCATTCTTCAAAGTTCATGCCGATCGGCTTTCTGAACAGCGCCACCTGGCACATGCCCGGTGTGCGCTTGCCTAAAGCCACTTCGGCATCAAAACGCGCAATGCGCGCCTTGCGTTCTTCGGGGTAGGGCTCGGACTCGCAGACCAGATAGGCATGCAGGCTTGCCACCTGCTGCGCGATCAGTGCTTGCACCGGGCCCAGCATGGATGCGCTGTCCAGCCACAGACTGATCATTCCATCGAGAGGATGTTGGCTGAAAGTGATGCGCTGGCTTGCGGCCTTGTCCATGGCGTCATCGACAACCATCACACGAATCCGCGAGGCGCCACAGGCTTGCAGGGATCTTTGCAAATCCATCAGCGACAGGCGCCAACTTTCTGCCGAATGCTGTGCGGGGCGCCACAGGCTGAACATGATTTTTTCCATGAAAGCACCTCTCAGCTTTGGGTTGGCAGATGCCGGGATCGGTACAGCGCATAGTCGCGTTGCATCTGCTGCTCGCTCAGGCCAAAGGTCTCGAGGCTGTAGTCATGACCCGCACGCTTTTCCCGGCCGTTGCCAGACAGCCATTGCTGTGCATCGGTGCGGGCTTTCTCGGTGAAGGGCATCTGGGCGAACTGATAGACAGCCTCCAGCACCTCCATGGGCTTGGCCACGGTGTCCGAGAAGTGGATATCCAGAAAGCGCCGGCTGTCCTGCTGCTCGCGCACTTGCATGGTGTGGTGAATACCACGCGCCATGCGGCTGTTCCACTGGCGGCCTGCCGAGCTAGGGTCAGGCTGGTCGCTGTAGATCTGCCACAGCGTATGCGCCATGCTGGCCATGGACGGGATGGTCTGCGCGGGCTCGCGATGGGTAAGAATGACCTGAGCTCGGGGAAAGACGGACAGCAGAATTTCCAGCGTGTGCAAATGCTGCGGGGCTTTGAGCAGCCAGCGCTGGCCCTGTGCCTCGCCGCGCTGGCTCTTTTGCCATTGCAGAAACTGCAGCATCTTCTTGAGCTGCGTATAGACGGGGCGCTGATCCTGCTGATCGAGCCAGGAGGTGTAGCTGGGCACATCGGCGTAAGCGTCCATGGCGCAGAGAAAGGAATGCTCCATGAGCATGAATTCCTCGTCGCACAGCGTGGCGCTCATGGGGTGGATGGACAGAATCTGGGGAATCGCCTCAATCGTCTGCGCTACTTCCGTCTTGGCCATTGCAATGCGGTTGGCGCAGTCCTGCGGGCCTTCGCCGGTCAATGGTGCAGGGTAGCGGGTCTCCCACCAGGCAGCAGAGTAAAAGCGCGGGTCTACGGCCAGTGTTCGCTGCAGCATGGTGGTGCCGGTGCGCGGCAGGCCCACGATGACCAATGGGTCTTCGATCTCGATCTGTGCAATTTCGGGGAAGCGCTGGAGATAGTCCTCCATGAGCAGGCGATTGACCAACTGGCCCACGAGTCGCTCGTGCATCATGGCAATGCCGGTTGCCGACAGCTTGGCTTCGGTGTTCAGGGCTCGCGTCAGAACTTCCAGCGCTTGCCGGTAGTTGTCGTTGCCAAAATCTCTGAGGCCTGGTACACGCTCACATGCTGCTTGCAGCAGTTCTTCGACGTGCAGGGTTTGGGGTGTCACAGGGGCATTCATACAGTCTCCAGCAACTGGTCTATCGAGATCACTTTGGTGGTGGGGTGGCACTGCTCCTTGGCGCCAACCCAGCGCAGGCACATGGTTCCCTGGCGTATGCCGGCGGTCTGCAGCCAGTTGGCAATGCCGGGGTCTTTTTCGCTCAGCACCAGAGTGACGCCGCCGTTTTCGTCGTATTGCGCCTGGTGCTTGTTGATGCAGATCTGGTGGTAGCGGTAGTCCAGAGACTCCAGCCAGTAGTTATTGATCTGCAGATTCCAGAACGAGCATTCCGGCACCTTATCGATATGGATGACCAGGGCCTGGTCCTCGCGCAGTTCCCAATGCGAGTGGTAGTAGAAAATATTGGGATCACCGCCCACGGACTGGCAGTAGGCCTGATCGGCTGGCGGCAACTGATTGCTATGTGGAAGATAGCTTTGTGCCCAGTCGGCAAATAGCTTCGCCGTGTTCTCGACAAAAGACGTTACGCGCTGCAGCGATTGCGCCAGAACCAGGGGATCCAGCGGGCCGGGGGTGTCCGTGGTGCCAATGCGCTCGATGGCAAGCTTGGCGGGCACTTCGCTCTTGCGATCCATGAAGGTTTGGCGCACCAGCAGCGACACCGAGGCATCCTCCATGGGCAGCCAGTTACCCGGCTGCGGGTCACGGCTGACGATGAGTTCGAAGTCACCGTTCTCGTCAGTCTTGAGCTGTGTGGCGTCGATAAATCCGGTGACAACCATGCGGCCATCGGTTTCATAGCCGCCTTTTTGCGTGCAAAAGCTCAGGTACGAAACCGTGCCTCGATTGCCATGAATGCGGTATTTCATGGACCCGTTGAGGCGTGAGTATTCGTAGATGTTGTCCGGGTTGTCCGCGCCAATCTTGGCGGTTTCGTGCGAGGTCTTGAAGAAGCTGGGAAACGCCGGGTCGGCGAATTCCACATGCATCTCCAGCGCGATGCGCAGCAGTCGGGTCAGATAGCGATAGCCTTCTGCCCGCGTTGCGGGGTCGGCAGGGGTTTCGGGACGCAGAATCTGCTGGCCGCAGCGTTTGAGGTGATCGCAGAACTGCGACCAGGTTTCGCCGCTGAGCAGTTGCTCATTAATGGTTTGGGTATCCATGATCTGGCTTTCTTTGTGTGCCGCGCATTGCCAGGTGGTGGCTGTGTGCGGTGGGTGAAAGAAGAAAGAGGGGCGTTGCAAAGGCTGGCAACGCCACAGTTCATCCAGTTGCTTTAGTCTTCCGCGGCGATGATTTCGCGGGCCACCAGTTCGGCGATGATCTTGTCCACCGCCTCTTGCGCAGTCATCGTGGGGGTGGAGATATGAATGTCCGGAGACTCCGGCACTTCAAACGGTGAGTCGATCCCCGTGAAGTTCTTCAGCTCGCCACGGCGCACTTTCTTGTAGAGGCCCTTGGGGTCACGCTCTTCGGCAACGGAAAGCGGTGTGTCGATGAATACTTCGAGGAACTCGCCATCCTTCACCAGCTTGCGCGCCATTTCGCGTTCTGCCTGGAATGGCGAGATGAAGGCGGTGATGGCAATCAGCCCGGCGTCCACAAACAGCTTGCCCACTTCAGCGACGCGACGAATGTTTTCCACGCGGTCTGCATCGGTGAAGCCAAGGTCGCGATTGAGGCCGTGGCGCACGTTGTCGCCGTCGAGCAGATAGGTATGCCGGCCACGCGCATGCAAACGGGTTTCTAGCAGATTGGCAATGGTGGATTTGCCAGCGCCCGACAGACCGGTAAACCATAGCAGGGCCGGTTTTTGATGCAGGCGTTCGGCACGCGCTTCCTGGTTCACATTCACATGCTGCATATGAATGTTCTGCGAGCGACGCAGCGAAAAGTCGATCAGACCCGCGCCCACCGTGGCGTTGCTCAGGCGATCGATCAGGATGAAGCTGCCTGTTTCGCGATTGTCCTTATAGGAATCGAAAGCGATAGGCTGGCTGCTGGACAGATTGCAGACGCCGATTTCATTGAGCGCCAGTTCCTTGGCGGCCAGATGCTCCAGCGTGTTGACATTGATCTTGTACTTGGGGGCGGCGAAGGTGACGGGAATCGTCTTGCCGCCGATCTTCATCAGATAGGGCCGGCCGCCGAGCATGGGCTGCTCGTGCATCCAGATGAGCGTGACCTGGAACTGATCGGCCACATCGGAAGGTGCATCCGCAACCGCAATCACATCGCCCCGGCTGCAGTCCACCTCGTCGGCCAAGGTCATGGTAACGGACTGGCCAGCAACCGCCTGCTGCAGATCTCCGTCCTGGGTGACGATGCGCGCAACCTTGGTCACGCGCCCGCTAGGCAGGATGCGGACGCTGTCTCCGGGGTGAATCTGGCCGCTGGCAATGCAGCCCGCAAAGCCGCGGAAGTCGAGGTTGGGGCGATTGACCCATTGCACAGGCATGCGAAACGGCAGCTTTTGCTGGCGGGCTTCGTCGATTTCCACCGTCTCCAGATAGCCCATGAGCGTGGTGCCGCGGTACCAGGGCATGTGCTCGCTCTGCTCGGTGATGTTGTCACCACGCAAGGCCGACATGGGGATGGCCGTGATGTCTTCCAGATTGATCTTCTTGGCGAATTCGCGGTAGTCGGCCACGATGTCGTTGAAGATCTTTTCGGAGTAGCCCATCAAGTCCATCTTGTTGACGGCCAGCACGATTTTGCGGATGCCGATCAGCGATGCCAGATAGCTATGGCGCCTGGATTGAGTCAGCACACCGCGGCGCGCATCGATCATCACCACGGCCACATCGGCGGTGGAGGCACCAGTGACCATATTGCGGGTGTACTGCTCATGGCCGGGCGTGTCGGCCACGATGAACTTGCGCTGGTCGGTCGAGAAGAAGCGGTAGGCCACATCGATGGTGATGCCTTGCTCGCGCTCTGCGGCCAGACCATCGACGAGCAGCGCGAAGTCCAGCTCGCCGCCTTGCGTGCCGACTTTCTTGGAGTCCGCGACCAGTGCTTCCATCTGGTCCTCAAACAGCATCTTGGATTCGTACAGCAAGCGTCCGATCAGCGTGCTCTTGCCGTCATCCACGCTGCCGCAGGTGATGAAGCGCAGCAGGCTTTTCTGCTCGTGCGCCTTCAGGTATTTCTCGATATCTTCAGAGATGAGTGCGGATACATGTGACATCAGAAATACCCCTCTTGCTTCTTCTTTTCCATGGATGCGGCCGAGTCGTGGTCGATCATCCGGCCCTGTCGTTCCGAAGTACGGGTCAGCAGCATTTCCTGAATGATCTTGGGCAAGCTATTGGCGTCGGATTCGACGGCACCCGTCAGGGGGTAGCAGCCCAGGGTGCGAAAGCGAACATTGCGCATCATGGGAACTTCGCCACTCTTGAGCGGCATGCGCTCGTCATCGACCATCAGCAGCGTGCCGTCTCGCTCCACCACTGGGCGAGGCGCTGAAAAATAGAGTGGAACGATGGGGATGTTCTCGAGATAGATGTATTGCCAGATATCCAGCTCGGTCCAGTTGGACAGCGGGAACACTCGGATTGATTCGCCTTTGTTCTTGCGTGTGTTGTACAGATGCCAGAGTTCCGGACGCTGGTTCTTGGGATCCCAGCGGTGCTGGTCCGAGCGGAAGGAAAAGATGCGCTCCTTGGCGCGAGACTTCTCTTCATCGCGGCGCGCGCCACCAAAGGCGGCGTCGAAGCCATACTTGTCGAGAGCTTGCTTCAGGCCCTCGGTTTTCATGACGTCGGTATGAATTTGCGAGCCATGCTTGAACGGGCTGATGCCCATTTCAAGACCTTCTGGGTTGATGTGGACCAGCAGGTCCATACCCAGCTTGGCTGCCATCTGATCACGAAAGCGGTACATGTCCTGAAACTTCCAGGTCGTGTCCACATGCAGCAAAGGGAAGGGCGGCTTGGCGGGGTAGAAGGCCTTCATCGCCAGATGCAGCATGACCGCACTGTCCTTGCCGATGGAGTAGAGCATGACGGGGTTTTCTGCCTCGGCAACAACCTCGCGCATGGCCTGAATGCTTTCGGCTTCCAGCCTTTGCAAATGAGTCAGCACCACAGATTTCTCCTTGGTTTTTTGTTTTGGGTGCTGCCAACTGTAGGAGTCCGTTAAATCAAATCTTTGCGCGAATTGATGTTTTAGAAGTTGCTGCGCCATGCTCGCCATAGGGTCCAGCTTCGTTGACGTTGGGGTTCTGGCATAGGTGTTCTTCGGTACCAGCGATACGTCTTGCGCAGTCTTCAAGATGCGGCTGGCCAATTCGTTCGACTGGCTGAGCATCTCTGTGGCAGCAGGCAGATGAAACAGGCGCAGCCGGTCGTGGCTGTCGCTGGCAAGCGATGAAAAGGTGGCTGCGCGTTGCCACTGCATGGCGGCAAGCAGGGCAAAGATCTTGCCCTCGCTGGAGCACCTGAGGCGATCAAAAAAATCTTCCAGATGTGCAGCGCACAGGCTGCCTTCATACGGTTGCCAATACACCTTGCCGCGGTTGTTGACGGCACGCAAGATGCCATGCCTCAGGCGTCCGGGGCAGTTGTTATGGGCGCCAAAATCATCGATCCAGACAATGCTGGCGCTCTCTTTTCGGGCCTGCTCGCAAATATCCAGATAAGTGGTGGCATACCAGCGCTGCACATTGCTGGATGCCTGCTTCATGCGCTTTGCAGGGCGGTCGGCATTCAGGTTCCAGCGCTGCAGGTACTGGGCGTTGGTACGCTCGGGCAAGTCAAGCTGCTGGCGCTGCAAGATCAGCTGCTGCATGGCTTCCAGCTGCCACAGCAAAAACGGCAGGCCATGGTCGGCGGGCTGGGTGCTGACCAGTTGCACATAGATGTCCTGCTCCTGTATGGCCGACAAGGAGCGGCCTTCGCCAGGTTTGCGGCCTCGCTCGCGCACAAGGACAGCGCTCCATCCCCCTTCCAGCCAGGCTTTGTGGGCGGCAATGATGGTTGGTGTGGACAGGCCGGTCGCCTTGCCGACCTCTTTGAGCGTTTTGCCTTCAAGCCGCAATTTCACGGCTTGAATTCGCAGTGGATTGATTTCCTGGACACTGAGTTTCTTACCAACAGCCATGCGCATTCCTGTTAAACATTCACTCGCTTATTCGCGAAGATCCGGACGCATTTACTGTCGGCCTGTCCTCTGATCGGCGCATAGGCCAAACGGACCACATGAATAACAAAACAGGAGATTTTTGTGACTCAGACTCGAAGCGCACTGCTTGAAGACGTAATGGCCATCACCCGTGAAGCGGGTGCTTTAATCATGAAGATCTACCGCTGCGACTTTGAGGTACGCGGCAAGCAGGATGCATCGCCCGTGACTGAAGCCGACGAAAAGGCCGAGCGCCTGATTCTTGAGCGTCTGGGCGCCTTGCAGTCGCAGTTTCCCGTCGTCTCCGAGGAGGCGGCTGCAGCGGGATATGTGCCTGAGATGGGGCAATGCTTCTGGCTGGTTGATCCTCTTGACGGGACCAAGGAATTCATCAACCGCAATGGCGAGTTCACAGTCAATATCGCGCTGATCGAAAATGGAACCCCTGTGCTGGGTGTCGTTTTCGCTCCAGCGCTGGATCGCATGTACGCGGGAGCCATAGGACTTGGCGCATTGCTGGAGGTGCAGGGAAAGCGCCAAGCCATCGAATGCAGAAGCATCCCGGAGGATGGCCTTGATGTGGTGGCCAGTCGTTCACACGGCGATGCCGATGCGCTTGATCAGTTTCTCAATGGGCGCTTGGTGCGGTCACTCAAAAGTGCAGGCTCATCGCTCAAGATTTGTCTGATCGCAGAGGGAGAGGCTGACCTTTATCCACGCTTGGGGCGCACCATGGAGTGGGATATCGCTGCGGGTCATGCGGTGCTGGCCGCGGCAGGCGGCCAGATTCATGCGCTCAATGGAGATGTTCTGAGCTACGGCAAGCGAGATTTGAGTAACCCTCATTTTTATGCCTGCTCGGCAGATTACCGCTGATTTCAAGCTTTCGCACAGCATTGCCTCCCGCCCTGAATGCCCTGGGTGCGAGCACTCAAAACCTCTCTGTTCTCCGATAGATGAACTTTGCTGCGACGCTAATTCGAGCTTGCCTGCTTTGCGGGCTGCTAATGAGTGCAGCCTGTGCCGACAAGGCTGCGTCTCGCCAACCCGTCAAAATCGTTGTCGGATTCGAAGCCGGTGGTGCTATGGATACCTTGGCGCGCGCGTTTGCAACCCAGCTCTCAGCGCGATTGCAGCGTTCCGTCTATGTGGAAAACAGAGTGGGGGCAGGTGGAGCCATTGCCGCGAACTATGTTGCGAAATCCAGGCCTGATGGAAATACGTTGCTCTTGGCGTCGCCTGCCGAGATCTTCATCAATCCCATTTACACCAGAAGCCAGGGGTCGGGCGAAGTCGCTGACATGGTGCCGGTGGCCAAAATTTCCTCTGCTCCTATTGTTCTTGCCACGCGTGGCGACTCCGCAATACATCAACTGAGTGATATCGCAACTGCAGCACAAAAAAATGCCAGCGGCCTGAGTTTCGCCTCCTCAGGAATTGGCAGCTTGCAGCATTTGGTGGGAGAGAGCTTGGGCAAAGCCCTGGGTGTGGAGCTATTGCATGTTCCATACGGGGGAGCTGCTTCCGCAACTGCAAGCCTGATGGGCAAACAAGTGGACCTGCTCTTTGCGGGGCTTGCTCCCATAGCCCCCCATCTGCAAAGCCAAAAGATGCACGCAGTGGGCATTGCATCGGCCTACAGGTCTAAGCGTTTCTCCGATATTCCTACGTTTCAGGAGAGGGGGCTCCAGGGCGTCAGCTTTGAATACTGGCAAGGAATCTTTCTTCCCAAGGGAGCGTCCTCCGAACTGGCTCTATTTCTATCCGCCGAGATCAATAACGTGATCAAAGACACGGGCTTTGTGGATCAACTAGAAAATACAGGCTTTGAGGTTGCATACAAGGACTACAAGCAATTCAAAGCATTTTTGCAAGCTGAAGATCAGAGCTACCGAAGCTTCTTTGAGAGAGACGGTTTTTTATATTGACCCCATGAATTCTTTTGGGGCTCAAACTTAACTAGATCATTGGATGTAGAAATCGTCGCGCAGGATCTGCTCTTGCTCGGTTTGAACGGCAGCATGGAGTCTGCTGCGCTTGTTCCAGAGCCCTGATGGCGGACCTCAAGCAAATCATCGGGCTGGAGCTGACATTTATGCTCTCCTGCTGGCCAGAAACCTGGCGTTGACGGTAGCTCGCGATGCGGACCTGAGCAGCAACCATCGTTGCCAAGCTACGGCAGGGGGATTTCCGTCCTTTGAAGAATATCCGGCGATGGGACATGAGGCTTAAAGGAATAAATGACGGGAAGTCGCTGATCAAGAAAGACATCAGAAGCAGCCACGGTCAGGGCCTCATTTGCCCGCGGGCTGTTTCGGACAAGCCATTGCTCTGCACATGCTGGACCAGAAAATCAAGAAATATCCGGGTCTTGAGAGGCAGGTGTGTGCGGTGTGGGTAATAAGCATAAAAGCCCGGGAAGCTTGCCCAATACGGTTTCAGCACTTCAATCAACTGGCCTGTGTTGAATGCGTCGGTCATGGATTCACGCCAGCCGGTAATCACGCCAATGCCATCAAGGGCTGCGCGCATGGCCGTGTCGCTATGGTTGACTGTCAGTGGCCCGCTCACGGAGCGCTCGCTTAGTTTGCCGTCGATATTGAATTCCCACTTGTAGAGTGCGCCGCTGCTGCTCATGCGGTAGTTGATGCATAGGTGCTGCTCCAGCTCGTCGGGGTGCTCGGGTGTGCCGTGTGTCCTGAGGTAAGCAGGAGATGCACCGAAACACATGGTCAGATCCTGTGTGAGTGGCACGGCAACCATATCGCCCTCCAGCGACTCGCCATTGCGTATGCCGACGTCAAATCCTTCTCGCACGATGTCCACAAAGCCGTCGTCATAGACCAGCTCGACGTGAATGTGCGGATGCATTGCAAAGAACTCGGCGAGCATGGGCTCGACGAGCACCTGGCCAGCAGGATGAGAGATGGTGAGGCGCAGCGTGCCGCCTTCGACGCCAGCTTGGAGCTGCAGATCCTCGGTCGCTTCGCGCAGGTTGGTGAGAGCCGGGGAAATGCGTTCCAGATAAATTCTTCCGGCTTCTGTCAGGTTGAGGCTGCGCGTTGTTCGATCGAACAGGCGTACATCCAGACGGGTTTCCAGCTTCTTGATCGTCTGGGACAGGGCGGCCGGCGTGACCCCGATGGCGTGGGCGGCGTAGGTCAGACTGCGATGCTGAGCTACCTGCTCAAAGGCAGCCAGATAGGCGAGTATTTCGGGCTTCATGTCCTCTATTTTTAAGTAAAACTTAATAACTTAAATAGTCTGCTTGACTTTTTCTTTTGCATTGCCTGGCGCACACTGCCTCTGCTTCACGCGCTGCCCAGGTGCCTGCAGCAGTCTCCGTGTCGAAAAGCAAACAAGAAAGCCCCCCATGCCTGTCAAATTCACTCTCAACGGCAAGCCCGCATCGGCTGATGTGGATCCTTCAACGCCCATCCTCTGGACCCTGCGTGACACACTGGGTATGACAGGGACCAAATTCGGTTGCGGCATGGCCATGTGCGGGGCATGCACTGTGCATCTGAATGGCCAGGCCATCCGTTCTTGCATTACGCCCATATCGGCGGCGCAAGGGCAAAAAATCGACACCATCGAAGCGCAGGCCGCAGACAAGGTGGGCAAGGCTGTCGAGGATGCGTGGGTTCGCAACGATGTGGCGCAATGCGGCTATTGCCAAAGTGGGCAAATCATGAGTGCGACCGCGCTGCTCAAAAGCAATCGCCAGCCCAGCGATGCGGATATCGATGCAGCCATGGCGGGCAATATCTGCCGCTGCGGAACCTATACACGCATTCGTGCAGCCATCCACGATGCTGCCAAAAACCTGTCGGCCTAAAAGAAGGAGCACATCCCATGCCTATTCCCAACCATCTTTTTGCCGATCTGCCCAAAGGTCTGCGTGCGCTGGCGGCTGACTCCATAGATGCAGGCCTAAAGCTCGAGCGGCGCGATTTCCTCAAGCTGGCGACGGCCTCGGGTTTCGCGCTGGGTGTATTTCCCGCGGCTGTGTCTGCACAAGCGAAGGGTAACGAAGAGGTTTCTACAAGCGCACTCAAGCCTTACCAGCAGCCATCGGCTTTTGTGAAGATTGACCGCGATGGAGCGGTGACGATCACCATCAACCGTCTGGAGTTCGGCCAAGGCGTGCAAACCGGCCTGCCCATGGTGCTGGCCGAAGAGCTGGACGCCGATTGGTCCAAGGTGCAGAGCGCGCACGGCAATGCCGATCCCGCATATCTGGATCCGGTCATGGGAATGCATCTCACGGGCGGCTCCACTGCCATCAAGAACTCGTATGTCCAGTATCGTGAACTGGGGGCGCGAACCCGCTCCATGCTGCTGGCCACGGCTGCCAAGCGCTGGGGTGTAGACCCGCAGTCCCTGCGCACTCAGGCAGGGCAGGTGATCGGGCCTAGGGGCAAGAAGCTGGGGTACGGCGAATTGGCGGATGAGGCCATGAAGATGCCTGTTCCGCAGCAGGTGAAGCTCAAGGACGTCAAAGACTTTCGCATCATCGGTCATGCCACGGGACGGCTCGATGCACGCGCCAAGTCCAGCGGCAGACAGTCCTACGGCATCGACATGCATCTGCCGGGTATGTTGACCGCGGTTGTGGCGCATCCGCCGGTGTATGGAAGCAAGATTCAATCGGTGGACGATGCGGCAGCCAAAGCCATCAAGGGTGTGCGTGCAGTGCTTCGTGTGCCCAGCGTGTGGGGGGGCGAGCTGGTTGCGGTGCTGGCCGATGGTTACTGGCCAGCCAAGCAGGGTCGCGATGCCCTGAAAATCCAGTGGGACAGCGCGGCGGTTGGCAAAGTCGATTCGGCTCGGCAACTGGCGCAGTATCGTGAATTGGCCAGGAAGCCGGGCGCACTCAAGTTCGATGCCGATGTTTCGGCATTGAGCGGTGCTGTTCACAAAATCAGTGCCGAATATGTCTTCCCCTACCTTGCCCATACGCCGATGGAGCCGCTGAACTGCACGGTGCGTGTGACAGGTGCTGGTAAGGACGCCAAGGTTGAGCTTTGGTTGGGCACGCAGGCCCCGGGCTGGGAAGTTGCAACGGCTGCGCGCGTGCTTGGCGTGGCACCGCAGAATGTCCGAGTCAATGTTCAGATGGCAGGGGGCGGTTTCGGCCGCCGCGCCAACCCGCGCAGTGACTACGTGGCCGAAGCCTGCGAGATTGCCAAGGCCGCCAGAACATCTGGTATTGAGGCACCGGTGCGCATGATCTGGAGCCGCGAGGACGATGTCAAAGGGGGCTATTACCGACCCATGCATGTGCATCGCGCCGAAATAGGTTTTGACGACAAGGGAAAGGTGATCGCCTGGGACCATGTGATCGTAGGCCAGTCGCTTGCCAAAGGCACGGCGTTTGAGGGCTTCATGGTCAAGAACGGAGTGGACACCACTACGGTTGAAGGAATGAAAGAGCCGTACGACCTGCCGATGCGACTCTCGGTGCATCACCCCGAGCTCAATGCGCCGGTTCTCTGGTGGCGCAGCGTGGGCTCTACGCACACCGCTTATGTGATGGAGACCTTGATGGATGAAATTGCCCGAGCTGTAAAGCAAGATCCTGTCGCATACAGGCTGCAGCAGTTTGGCGACAGGCATCCGCGTCACAAGGCCGCGTTGCAGCTGGCAGTCGAAAAGTCGGGCTACGGAAAGCGCCAACTGGCCGAGGGCAGAGCCTGGGGAGTGGCTGTGCACCAGTCTTTCGACTCGGTGGTTGCCTATGTGGTCGAGGCATCGATGAAGGATGGTGCTCCCAAGCTGCATGCGGTTACAGCTGGCGTGCATTGCAATCTGGCGGTGAACCCTCGGAGTGTCGAGGCTCAGGTGCAGGGTGGTGCCCTGATGGGCCTTGGCATGTGCTTGCCTGGGGCTGCGATCACCTTCAAGGATGGACAGGTGGAGCAGGGTAACTTCAATGATTACACCGTGGCCCGCTTAACCGATATGCCCGCGATCTCCGTGCATATCGTGCCGAGTGCCGATGCGCCCACGGGTATGGGTGAGCCGGGTGTGCCGCCATTGGCACCTGCTTTTGCCAACGCCATCGCCAAGCTGAGCGGCCATACACCACGCGAGCTGCCTTTCCAGAAAGCGTGAGAGCATGAGCCTGGATCGCTAGAAAAGCTCCTGCTGAGAGGATGTCAGAGTGACGAAATCCTCTCCGAGAGGGATCAAGATCGAGTCGGCAATCGGCTTGATCTGTTTCGCCAGATAGTGCTCGTAATCGATGCGTGAGCGGCGGATTTCCAAAGGCTCAGGGCCATTCTTGGTCATGACGTATTGGATCCAGCCGCCGTTCTGGTACTGCCTGGGGCGCCCCACGCGATCGTTGTACTCGTCGGCAATGCGAGCGGCACGGACCTGTGGTGGCACGTTGGCCACGTAGGCATCCAGGCGATGTCGCAGGCGTTTGCGATAGATGAGCAGATCATCCTTCTTGCCCGCCAGTGTCGAATGGGCGTACTCGATGACGAACTCGCGATAGGGGGCACCTTGGAAGACTCGCGAGAGCAAGCCCTCCTGGAACTGCCGAGCCAGCAGCGTCCAGTCGCTGCGTGCCATTTCAAGGCCGCGGTAGATCATCGATTCGTTTCCGGCGGCATCTACACTCAAGCCGGCATAGCGCTTCTTGCTGCCGATGTCCGAGCCGCGGATGGTGGGCATGAAGAACTTCTTGTAGTACGTGTCGAACTCGATCTCGAGAAAGCTCTTCAGGCCTTGCTCTTGATGCAGGGTTTGAATCCACCACGCGTTGATGTCCCGGGCCAGCTTGGCAGCCACGGCATATGCCTCTTCGGTGGTATGGGGCCGCTTGAGCCAAATAAAGATGGAGTCCGTGTCTCCATAAATAACTTCGTATCCGCGCTCTTCGACCAGATCCCTTGTGAGCTTCACCATTTCGTGGCCACGTAAGGTAATGGCTGAAATCAGATCTGGATTGAAGAATCTGCATTCCGACGCGCCTAGCACCCCAGCGAATGAGTTCATCACCAGCTTGAGCGCTTGCGACAGTGGCTCGTTCCTGGTGCGTTTGGCCTCATCTCGGGCCTGCCAGAGGGTGGTCACGATTTCCGGGAGACAGTGCTTCTCGCGAGAAAAGAGCGTGCCCCTTGGGCCTCTGATCAAAAGCTCAGAAGAGCTGGCATGTCGACCTTCTACCAAACCCACGGGGTCGACGAGGAAGGTGCGGATGATTGATGGATAGAGACTCTTGTAGTCCAGAACCACGACGGAGTCGTAGAAGCCAGGCTTGGAGTCCATGACATAGCCGCCGGGGGAGGACTTTCCTTGAACATCGCCCACGTTGGGCGCGACATATCCCATGCGGTGCATGCGTGGCAAATAGTGATGGCTGAATGCAGCAATGGAGCCACCGAACTGGTCGAGCTGCAGGCCCGTGGTGTGGGCGCGCTCCATCGCAAACTGCAGCAGCTTCGCCTTTTCGAAGATTCGTAGAACCAGCTCGCAGTCGCGTATGTTGTAGGCTGCAAGAGCGGGCTTGTCTAGCTGGTAGCGCCGCTCGATTTCCGCCATCTTGTCGTATTCGTCTCCGATGTCCTTGCCTTCGCCCAGAAGCTCCTGCGCGACGTTCTCGAGGCTGAAGGACGGGAAGCTCCAGACCGCGGCCCTGAGCGCTTCAATCCCGTCAACGACAACTCGTCCTGGCATGGGAGCAAACAGATAGCCTTGTTTGCCGGGATGGGTTCGCCATGCAATGGGCTTGCGCTCACGCCCAAGGAGTAGCGGTGTTGCACATTCGTCTGCAGTTTTCTGCAGCACACGCAGGTCGAACTGAATGACATTCCATCCAATGATGACGTCCGGATCATTGCGTGCAAACCAGTCGTTGAGCCTGTCAATCATGGCTTTGCGTGTTGAGCAATGAATCAGCTCGAAACCAGGCGTTCTTACGGGTTTGGCAGGAGCCTCACCCAGCATGAAAACGACGCGCTCCACCATGCCGTCCAGTGCGATCGAATACAGATCTTGGTGCTGACTGGTCTCGATGTCCAATGACACGACCTTCAGAACCGGCCGGAAATCGGGCGCAGGAACAAGCTTGCAGTTCACCAGCGTCGCATGTTCTGTCCGCCCGCCTTGCAGCGTGACGCCCGCCGTGATGAAGCGCTCCATCAAGTAACGCTCATGTGGTCGAACATCGGCTTCCAGAAGGGGAATGCCTAGTTGCTGGAGAGTGCGTGCAAGTCGCCGTAATTGACGAAAACTCCTGGCATAGATACCCAAGACGGGCTCTTGCTGAAAACTCTTCAGTCCCAGTTCCCGCAATTCCGCTCCAGCCAGGGGCGGGAGTTGCGCTTCTACCGCTTCTCTGTGCCGGGCCTCGACGAAAGCCACAGATTTCTGAGCAGTCAGGAGAACCTTCAGGGGGCCGCTATCGGTAGCCAGCCAATACTCAAGCTCGACGCCCGCCGGTGTGTCTCGCCAATTGCGAGTAAGGATGAATCCCTGGCGTTCTGGAGATAGCACGAAAGATGAAGTCAAGCGAATGTGACCGTCTTGAACCGGAGTTCAAGGCCCTGGCGGTGTGTGATGGCATGAGCTTGCGGAGCAAGCCACATGTCTCGAAAGAGGTGCCAATGAAATGATACCCAGCAATCATGACCACGTTTTTCCAACAGCGCCACGTCAACAGCAATCTAGGCGTTCCACAGATCTAAAGCGGATGGCGCAAATAGATGGGGTGATGCAAATGTTCCGCGAGGGCTGAAAACCGTCATCAAGTTGCTGCCGATCGATGACTGCCTCTATCGATAGCAGCTATTGCGAGAGGCTTGGTCCGAAATTTCGAACTGGCGTGAGAGTTGCACGAGGCGCCAGGGTTCGAGTTTTCAGGCCATATGCGAGGACGGATGGATCCAGAGGAGGGGCGTCAAGCCAGGTCATCTGACATGGCAATATGCATTTTCAAGGCTTCTATGAATTGAGTCTCGGCAAGCTGTCGATCTGCGCCTCTCCGTAGCGCGACGTACATATTGAGGTGAACGGCTGGTTCGGTCAGCATCGCTATGTTCAAGCCGTGCTGCTGGCATTCCTCCATCATGAAGGAGGGTACGACCGCGTTACCCAGGCCCGCTTCCACCATGGCAATCATGGTGCCCAGAAAATTCATTTCTGCCCGCTCTTCCTGGCTTGCCTTGACGCTGGGAAGATGCTTGTCAATCAAGGCCTGAATCGGGTTTGACATCGGCAAAGCAATCATGGGTAGGCCATCCAGAGATTTCCATGTTCGGTTCTGGACATGTGTGTTGCGCCGCCTCTCTCCTGGGCTGATGCTCATGAGCCGGAATCTGCACACCGATTCTCTGAGAAGGCCAGCCGCAGGCTTCACAAAAAATGCCATGCCCATGTTGGCATGTCCTTCAAGAACGGCTTGCCGAACGGAATCGAGGCTGCCATCCATGACCTGGATTCGCACCTCGGGATGTTTGCGTGCAAATTCAGCCACGACCTTCGGTAAAAGACAGGTCGCGATCACAGGCGTCGCGGCAATGGTCAGGGTTGACCGAGAGGCCAAGGTGCTGCCTTGTAACGCGACACCCAGTTGCCGCAGTTCCGTCACCACTCTCTCGGCATAGGGCTGCAGCAGCCGGCCTGCGTCGGTCAATGCCACTGCACGTGTGGTTCGCTCGAAGAGCCTGACCCCCAATTGGCGCTCAAGCTCCTTGACCAGCATGCTGACTCCTGAAGGAGACAGATGAATGCGCTCTGCCGCTGCCGCAAAGCTGCCGCACCTGCATATCTCGAGAAACGCCTGCAGTTGACGGCTCCCGACATTAATCAGCTTTACTGATGAATTCACCAAAAATTCCCGTTTGATTCAAATCAATGGACGCGGTGCAATTGCAGCACAAAACACAAGGAGACACCATGCTTACACCTTCAATAGGAGGCTTGGCCCTCAGCCGTCGCAAGGCACTTATTACCCTGGCTGCCACAGCCACGACGGCCCCCCTCGGGCTTTCGGCATTCGCGAATACGCAGGCTCCTGTGCGGCTGGTTGTGCCATTCACACCAGGCACAGGTATCGATCTGATTGCTCGAGTCATCGGTCCCAAGCTCTCGGAGCGCTTTCAGCGTCCCTTCATCGTGGACAACAAGCCTGGGGCCTCGGGCAACATCGGTACCCTGGAGGTGGTCCGGTCCACTCCCGACGGAACGACTTTGCTTGTCACCGTGAACACATTGGTGATGAATACCGAGCTATATCCGAAGATGGGATATAGCCCGGTTCGCGATCTCAGCGCCATCAGCCAGACCAGCGTAGGTCAATTGGTGCTGGTCACGGGCTCTCAATCCCGGATCACGGATCTGAAGGAGCTCATCAGCTATGCACAGAAAAATCCGGGCATGCTGAACTATGGCTCGCCAGGTGCCGGAACCCCCCATCACCTGGCAACAGAGCTGCTCAAGAGCAAAGCCAGGATATCGCTCACACATGTCAGCTATCGCGGCACGGCCCCGGCCTTGACCGACTTGCTGGGCGGACAGATTGATCTGATGTTTCTTCCTATCCACGTTGCTTTGCAGCACATCAAGGCAGGCAAGCTTCGCGCGCTTGCGATCAGTTCAGACACGCAATCCCCGCTGCTGCCTCAGGCGCCCTCGCTGAGGAGTCTGAACCTGGGCGATATGAATGTGGACATGTGGTATGGCTTGTTGGGGCCCAAGGGACTGTCTCCCGAGTTTGTGCGCAGCATCAACGAAGCCCTGAAGAGCATTCTTGCTCAGCCTGAAGTTGCCAAAGCATTTGAGTCCCAGGGCATGACACCCCAGCACAGCACTCCCCAGGCTTTCCAAACCTTGATCGAAGCCGATGCCAGGCGCTGGGGCAATCTCATCAAGACCCAGGGCATTACTGCCGAATAAGCCGGCCATAACAAGAAGATCAAATGAATATGCAAATCAATCAGACACAAGCGCCAGACAAGGATGCGGATGTAATCATCGTGGGCGGCGGCCCCGTGGGCATGGGGCTGGCTATAGAGCTGGGTCAGCGTGGTATCCGCTGTATCGTCGTGGAGCGCTACGCCAAGCCGCAACCGATTCCCAAGGGGCAGAACCTGACCCAGCGCACCATGGAGCATTTCCACGCCTGGGGTGCAGAAAAGGAGCTTCGCGCAGCTCGTACCATCCCGCCCGAATACGGCATAGGAGGCCTGACGGCCTACAACACATTGCTGGGGTCTTATTCTTACGACTGGCTTCAGCGCGATCTCGTCAAGCCTTATTACTTCACGGCGAACGAGCGCCTGCCTCAGTACGCCACGGAAGCGGTTCTGCGCGATAGAGCCGCCGAGCTGCCCTCTGTTGAAACCTTTTATGGCTGGAATTTCGATAGCTTGCGGCAGGACGACGAGGGTGTCAGCGTCACGGTGTCCGAAAAGAACGGATCGGATAGCAAGACGCTGCGGGCTAGTTATGTCGTGGGCTGTGATGGAGCACGCTCTGGCGTCCGGCAGCAAGCGGGCATCAGCCAGACCAAGACCGATCATGATCGCCTCATGGTACTGCTCGTATTCCGCTCACAGGGACTGCACAAGTTGCTTGAGCGCTTTCCCGGCAAGTCTTACTACAACGTGCTTCAGCCTGAACTCAAGGGCTACTGGAAATTCTTCGGCCGCGTCGATCTGGGCAATACCTGGTTCTTCCATGCGCCAGTGCCACCGGGAACCACGGCAGACAACTTCGACTTCCAGGCTTATCTGGAAGATGCTGTCGGAGCATCTTTTGATGTCGAGTTCGAGCATATAGGCTTCTGGGATCTGCGCTTCATGCTTGCCGACAGCTATCGCTCAGGCCGGGTCTTTATCGCCGGGGATGCAGCGCACAGCCATCCACCCTATGGCGGCTATGGGGTGAACTCAGGCCTGGAAGATGCACGTAATCTCGGGTGGAAGCTGGCAGCCGTGCTGGAGGGCTGGGGCAGCGAAAAGCTGCTGGACTCCTATGACCAGGAGCGCCGTCCTGTATTCAGATCCACCATTGACGACTTTATTGCCAAGTCCATAGAGACCGATCACCAGTTTCTGGCCAGCTTCGATCCAGAAAAGGATAGAAGCGCCTTTGAAGCAGCCTGGAGTCAGCGGGCAAATGGGGCCGCAGGTGAGGTTCATGCTTTCGAGCCCAACTATGAAGGCTCTCCAATTGTGCGCAGTGCTCGGGAGTCGGCCATCGGCAATTGCAGCGCCAAGGGCTCACACATATTCACCGCACGTGCCGGTCACCACCTGGCTCCAGCCGCGCTCGACGATGGCCGGAATGCATTCGAGCATTTGGGGGAGGGCTACACGCTGCTGGCAGCCGATATGCCTGCGCAAACGCTTGAGACGTTTCGGTATGTTGCCGGCACCAGGCAGCTGCCTCTGACCATTGTTGAAACCGCAAAAACGGATGAGTTTGCGCGCTATGGGGCAGACTTGATACTGGTTCGTCCGGATGCATTTGTCGCTTGGACGAATAGCGAGAAATTCATATCGAACGAGGATGTGGAAAATCTGCTCAAGGCAGTCATCTGAAAGATCGAGAACAGCTCGATGCCCCCTCGCTTGAGTCGAGCCTGGCTTGGGCGAGGGGCAGCCTGGCTACCAAGACTGGCGTCCCGGTAGCAGGCGGCAGCGCAATCATGGCTGCCGGCTTGCAATACGCTCGGAAGTGCCCGGCTAGAGCGGGCAGGGTTCAGGCAATCAGCGCGCGAGTCAACAAATCCACTCCTGCCAGGAAGTCGCCGATGTCCATGGCTTCATGCGGATTGTGCGAGCCATTTTCGTTGCGAATGAAGACCATGGCCGACGGTACTCCCGCATTGGCAAACACTGCCGCATCGTGACCGGCACCGCTTGCCATGCGCTCCAGTTTCATGCCTTGCTCAGCGGCTGCTTCCAGACGGTTCAGCCAGCTTGCATCCATGGTGGCAGGCTCCGTGAACAGGCGCTCGTCGAACTCGAAACGCACGCCGCGGGCGCGCTCTATGGCCTGACACTCTTCGCGCATAAGGGTGTAGAAGCGCTCCAGCGTCTGGGTGTCCTGGCTGCGTACCTCGAAGCTGAAGGCCACTTCGCCGGGAATGACGGAAACAGCATGCGATTGCGCCGAGGTGGAGCAGATGCCCGTGGTCATCACCATGTCCATGCCCATCTGCAGCAGCACGCGCCAGTGTTCGTCCATGCGTGACAGCAGTTCGGCAACCGCCAGCAATGCATCCTTGCGCAGCCAGCGCGGCACGGCGCCCGAGTGGCCGGTTTCGCCGATGCAGCGGATCAGGTTGTGACGGACGTTGCCGCGGATGCCTGTGACCAGGGCCACCGGCCAGCCGCGATTGACCATGACCGGCCCCTGCTCGATGTGCAACTCCAGATAGGCAGATACATTCGCGAGATCCAGCAGCGGCTCGGCGCGTTGAATGGCGTCGATATCGGCGCCGCAGCGCGACATGGCTTCGCTCAGCACGCCTGCGCCATCGCGGTGAGGGCGTTTCAATGTGGCGGCGGGCAGCTTGCCCAGCAGGGACAGAGAGCCGAGGTAGGCCTTTCCGTACCAGGCGCTTTCCTCGCCGCGCAGGGCCAGAACGCGCAGTGGCGGAGCCTGTTCGTGGCGGCCGCGCAGCTGAAGCAGCATCAGCATGCCGGCGACAATGCCTGCCAGTCCGTCGAAGTTGCCGCCCTGCGGCACGGAATCGGCATGCGAGCCAACGACGACGTAGGGTTCCGTCCGGTTTTCCTCTGGCAGACTCAACCACAGGTTGCCGGCTCGATCCCATTCATGGTTCAGGCCCAGATCTTCGGCCCGCTCCTCAAGTATGCGCAGCGCAGCAGTCTCGCCTTCGCCGTAGCTTTCGCGGGTGACGCCAAGGCCGTCGCGGGTGGCATCGCGAATTTCAGAGAGCAGGGCTTGCGCGAGTGCGCTGGTATCCGTCATGGTGTTGCAGGCCATCATGCTCCGCTACCTCCGTGTCGGATGGACCAGTCCACGGGCGAGGCCGAGAAGTCCGCCAGCGTGGCCTTTTGCTCGGCACTGAGCTGTCCGCTCGCAAGCAGCGCTTCATGCAGCTGATTCCAGGTCGCCAGAGCATGCAGGGACAAGGCGTGATCGGCCAGGGTGCCTGCTTGGGGGGCATAGAGCGCATAGTCGAGCAGAACCAGCACGTCCTCGACCACGGGACCGGCGCGGCGCAGGGCGGCAACCGTCCCGGCCTTGGAGCGACCGTCTGTGGTGACGTCATCCACCAGCAGGACCTTGGCATCGGCAGGCAGGCGGCCTTCGAGCTGGGCCGTGATGTCCCAGCCGACAGGACGCTTGCGCAGATAGAGCATGGGCAGCTCAAGTCGCTCGGCCAGCCATGCCGCAAAGGCAATGCCCGAGCTTTCGGTTCCCACGATGGCATTGATGCCGCGGGCTGCAACCAGTGCCCGCATGCAGCGGGCTGCGATGTCCATGATTTCGCTGCGCAGAGCGACATCGGACATCAGGACCTGGGCATCCACATAGACCGGGCTGGCCCAGCCCGAGGTGTAGATGAACGGTTGATGCGAAGCAATGCGTACAGCGCCGAGGCCGACCAGGGCCCGGGCAACGCGTGGGGCGTCGGAAGCGGAAAGAAGCATGAGCGTGTGTGTTGGCAAAGTGGGCATGTTAAGTAGGCAGGCTTGCGGCAAGAAGTGGCTAAAATTCCTCGAGCCGTTCCAAAACGTGATGGCTTGAGCTGCGCATCTGGGTGTTGACCGCTGCGTCCTGTTTGAAATCCCTGGCTGCGCTTCCGTGCGCCTGCTTGTCATCGCCCCATGTCCGACTTCACTTCGCCGCGCAGCTTTCTGCGCCAGATAGACCTTTCATCGCTGGATCTGTTCGTGCTGATCTGCGAGCACGGCAGTATTGCGCGGGCGGCCGAGCAGGGCGGCATGGTCGCCTCGGCGGTCAGCAAGCGTGTTGCCGAACTGGAATCCCTGGCCCGCACTCCCTTGCTGCTGCGCCATGCCCGCGGGGTGCGCCCGACTCCTGCCGGAGAGTTGCTGCTCGCGCATGCGCGCACGATTCTTCTGGGTGTCGAACACCTGCGTGACGACCTTGGCGAATATGCGCGGGGCGTACGTGGGCTGGTGCGCCTCAGTGCCAATGCCTCCGCCGTGGAGCAGTTCTTGCCCGAGGATATTGCTGTCTTCGTGAAGCATCATCCCGATATCCGCATCGATCTGCGTCAGGCAACCAGTCGCTCGGTAGCGCGTGCCGTGCGCGATCACATGGCTGATCTGGGGGTCTGCAGTCCAAGCGACGAAGTCGAGGGCCTGGAGTCCATGCCGTACCGGCATGAACGCATGGTACTGATCATGCCCAATGACCACGCTCTGGCCCATCATCAGGAACTGGCCTATGAAGAAGCACTGGACTATGCCCAGATCGGTTTGCGCGACAGCAGCATCGTTCAGGAGGTGCTCAATCAGGAAGCCCGCGCCGGCCGACGAATGTTGCGCCAGCGCATCGAGGTCGACAGCCTGAGTGCCATGTGCCGAATGATCGAATGCGGGCTGGGTGTAGGCGTCATGCCCGAAGGCGCGTACCAGAGACTGGGCGAGGCTCGTGCTCTGCATGCGGTGCCGCTGACCGATGCCTGGGCAGAGCGCAGCCTCAAGCTGTATGCCAATAGCTTTGCCGACCTGCCTGCGCCGGCCAGACATTTTGCGCAGGCACTGATGCCGAAGGAGTGAGGCAGAGCGGATGGCATGACGCGATATGGGTGCTGCTTGCCTGCCTTTGCTGGAGTCACTTCAGCCGGTCGGCCGCTGTCTGCAATTGCGTGCCTGCAAAGCAATGGGCAAGTGACGCAGACAGCTTGCACGGCCCAAACACCTCGGTTTGTGGATGACTCCTGAGCGAATCGCCGCCAGGTCTCAGCTTTTCTTGGCAGCCCACAGATGCTGCGCCCACATGCCGGCCAGCATGGCGGCGACAAACAGCCAGACTTGCGGTGCAAGGGTCGCCAGATTCATCAGCGCCGGGCCGGGGCAAAAACCTGCCAGTCCCCAGCCTATGCCAAACAGGGCTGAGCCTGTCAGCAGCTTGTGATCAATGACGGTGCTGGTGGGCAGCTGCATGGGCTCGCCCAGCAAAGCGGTCTTGCGGCGCTTGGCCCAGGTGAAGGCAATCAAGCCTACGGCGATGGCTCCGCCCATGACGAAGCCCAGCGAAGGATCCCATCGACCGAAAAAATCCAGAAAGTTCTGCACCTTGGCGGGGTTGCCCATACCCGAAAGAATCAGACCCAGGCCAAACACCAGTCCGCAGAGCAAGGCAGCAATATTGATGATCATCATGTTCTCCTTGCTGACTCAAGCAATGACATGGCGCATCACGAACACGGTGATGGCGCCTGTGGCGATAAAGGTTGCCGTAGCGGCCAAAGAGCGCGGCGACAGGCGTGACAGACCGCACACGCCGTGGCCGCTGGTGCAGCCCGAGCTCATGCGTGTGCCGAAGCCCACCAGCAGGCCGGCGGCGATGATGATTGCCGGGCTGGAAGGCAGCTGCATGGCTGGCAGCGGGGCAAACAGCGACCAGACCAACGGCGCGGCAACCATGCCCAGGATGAATGCCAGGCGCCAGCCCCACTGCTTGACGGAGGACCAGGTCGGCAACTGCAGCAATGCCCCGGCAATGCCGCTGATGCCCGCCACGCGACCCAGCAAGGCAATGAGCAGGGCAGCGGACAGACCGATCAGCAGGCCGCCGACCAGAGATGTCCAGGGCGTGAATTCACCCCATAAGATATTCATGCTGTCTCTCCTGGTTGGCAGAACAATTGATACAAGGTTTGCATCAGCTGCAGGGCGCGGGCATCGGCCAACTGATACCAGATGAACTTGCCTTCGCGGCGGGTGGTGACCAGACCCTCACGCCGCAAAATGCCCAATTGCTGGGACAAGGTAGGCTGGGACACGCCTGTCAGTTGCTCCAACTCGCCCACGGTGCGCTCCTGCAGGGAGAGCTGGCACAGCAGCAGCAGTCGGTCTTCATTGCCCAGTAGCTTGAGCATGACCACAGCCTCGCCTGCATGGGTTCGCATGGCATGCAGATCCAGCGTGGCCTGTGCTTCGTCAAAGGTTGATGAGCTCACTGTTTCACTTTCAAAATATTTTCATATATTATATAAAAAAGTAAATTAAGTGGTGTGCTTCGGTGTTTCGGGTACATCGTTTTAGGAGTCACCATGTCCGCCAATGTGATGCATATCGAGCCGTTTTTTGATGCGGCTACCGGTACCGTGAGCTATGTTCTGGCCGATACGATCAGTGGTCAGGCCGCAGTGATTGACCCGGTGCTGGATTTCGAGCCCAAATCCGGCACCCTGAGCAGCCGCTCCGCGGACAAGCTGATTGACTATGTGCGAGCCAATGGCTGGCAGCTGCAATGGATTCTGGAAACTCACGCTCATGCGGATCATCTTTCCGCGGCCCAGCATATTCGTCACCATCTGGGCGGCAAGGTGGCGATCGGTGCCCATATCCGCGATGTGCAGGCCGTGTTTCGCAAGATCTATCACTTCGAGCGCAGCTTCTTGCCTGACGGCAGCCAGTTCGACCATCTGGTGCAGGATGGCGAACGCCTGCCTCTGGGTCAGTTGGAGTTGCTGGCCATGCATGTGCCCGGCCATACTCCGGCCGATATGGCCTACCGTGTGGAGGATGCCGTGTTTGTGGGCGATACCTTGTTCATGCCCGATGTGGGCACGGCACGTGCCGACTTTCCCGGCGGCGATGCGGCGACGCTCTATCGTTCGATTCGGCGCATCCTGGAACTACCTGGGCAGACCCGCATTTGGGTCTGCCACGACTACCCGCCGGCTGGGCGCAAGCCGCAATGGCAGACCACGGTACAGGCCCAGCGCGACAGCAACATCCATGTGCATGATGGCGTCAGCGAGGCGGAGTTTGTGCAGATGCGCACTGCACGCGACGCTACGCTGGATATGCCCACGCTGATTCTGCCTTCGGTGCAGGTCAATGTGCGTGCCGGCAAGCTGCCGCCTGCACAGGACGATGGCCGTACCTATATTCAGCTGCCCATCAATGCCTTTGCCAAGAATGGGCAGCTTCCGCAGGGTCTGCAGCAGTGATTAACGCGCTGTGCTGCTCTGACTGGCACTGGCCGCGCGTGTGCTGTTCAGCTCATTGAGCTTGAGCTGCAGGCGCACCATGTGCTCGGCATAAACCAGCACTTCCTGCGTGGGCAGAGGCTTGGCAACACGCGCGGAATAGACCTTCAGTGCGCCTTGAGCCACCTCGGGGTCATCGCTGTCTGCATACCAGGCCCAGTCGGCCAGATGGGAGGCCAGCTCCGGATTGCTGTCTGCCAGCGCCACAGCACGCTGAATCACCGGCCTGGCACCGCCGGCTAGCTGCACGATTTCTTTGGCCTCATTGGCCAGGGGCGCCGGGCGCCAGTGCGATGGAATATCGTCCCACCAGCCGCTGTACTCGCTGACCACCATGCGGCCGATGTCCTTGGCCGAGACATAGAGCTCGCGCGCATCGCTTCGCCGGGCCAGCTCCGGTGGCAGTGTGATTTTGTCAATCACCAGATCGCGGCGCTCGCCGCTGTTGAGGCCAGCCACCACTTGCCTGGAGATGCTATCCAGCATCTGGGCCTGGGCGGGCAGTCGGTCCTGAATTTCCTCGGGCTTGGTGATGGCCGGGCCATGCGCAGGCAGCAGCAGCTCGGGTTTGAGTGCTGCCATGTCGCGCAGGGCCTGGGCCCACTCCTCGGGGTAGCGCTGGCGGCGCTTGCCGTTGCCCGCATTGGGCAGAAAGCCCTGGAAGTAATCCGCGCTGGCCACGATCTTGCGGCCTGGCACGGCAACCCAGATCTGGTCTTCAGTCTCGCCGCGGGCATGGGTCAGCACAAAATCTTCGCCGCCAATTTTGAGTGTGATCTTGTCCCTGAAAGTCTGGGTGGGCCGAACTGCATCTGCCCAGGTGCGGGGCACATCGGCCACGCTTTGCTGGTTATTGCGCGCAATCAGACCGTTGCTGCGCATGTCCAGCTCCATCTGAGTGATGAAGCGCTGCTCGGTCACTACACGCGGTTTCTGGTCCATCAGCGTCCAGGCGCCAAAGGCATGATCGGCATGGAAATGCGTGAGGATGACGGTGTGCAGCGGCTTGTTGCTAAGCTTCTTCAGCGTTTCTGCCAGCGCGGGACCGGCGGGTGCATAGCCGCTATCGACCAGAACCAGGCCTTCATCGGTCTCGAAGACCACCACATTGACGATGGGAAAGCGCAGCAGCCAGGTGCGTGGAGCCACGGCCTCGACTTTGAGCTTGGCTCGGGCATCTGCAATGGCGTTCTGGTCGGTTCGGCTGTACATGCTGTTGGCCACTGCATACGACAGCTCAGTGCCAAAGCCCCCTCCTTCCGTGATGGACTTGACCATTTGCGGATTGGCCTTGAAAACCTGGGCGCGGGCAGCAAGCACAGCGGGGCTTTTCGCTCCCGAACCTCCGCGATCATCCTGATCGTGGGCGTTGGCCATGCCGAACTGGCTCAGTGTCAGGGCTGTGACAAAAGCGTATCGGGAGATCTGAGGTATTTTTTTCATGTGTGCCATCACTGCATTCATTGGGGGCTGATTAGCTGAACGGGCTCCAGAATCCAGGACGGATCCAGAACCTCGGGCCAGGGCTGATAGGCGCGGGCCATCAGATAGAACAGATTCTTCTCGGGCGTGGGCAGCCAGTTGGCACGCTTGTCAGGGCCCGGCTCCGTGGGCTGCAACCAGATGTCGAGGCTGCCGTCGGCGTTGAACTTCATGCCCTTGGTGCGGTCGCCAATGGAGTAGCGGTTGATGGGGTTTTCCACCATGTACTGGCCCCCGGTTGCGAATTCATAAAGAGAGATAGACCAGAATGCATCGGCGGGCAAACGACCTTGAGGCAGATGCAGGCGGTAAGCCTGTCCTTTGCCGAGAGCCTGATTGTTGGCGTCCACACTGGCAGCGAAATAAGTGGCCTCTGCGGCCTCCAGGCCCAGGATGCCGCCCGACATGGCTGCCGACTGAGCACGCATGGCGTAGTTTGTGCCAAAGCCATCCGGCAGGCGATAAGGGGTCCAGCCGTTTCTGCGTCTAGGGTCTGCTGTCTTGCGGTCGGCATTCAGGCGATTCTTGAGTTCGTTTTTCTCGATCTCGGGTGCCAAGCTCAGCCAGCGCTGCTGCACGGCCTCGGGCAGCTTGTCCCAGCTGCAGGCCTTGCCGCAGATGCCCACGCTGGCAAAGCGCTGCAGCAGTGCTTGTTCCGTACCGGGCGGTGGGTTGCGTGCCAGGGCCTCGTTGCTCACATCGACAAAGCGGCTCCAGTCCTGGGCTTGCGGCTTGAGCTGCGGACTGTCGGCGTCGGTTCTGAGCACAGGCTCCATGCGAAACCCATCCTGTACTGCATGGGCGGCCTTGAGGTCGTCTTCGCCGGTGACCAGCACGCGCAGATTCAGGTAGACATCACGCGTAGGCGCGCGCACTACTTGGTCGACCTGCGGGATCTTGCCGCTCCAGCGCGGGCCGACCAGGGCGACCTTGCGAGCCTGGGTGCCACCAATGCGCCGGCCCACGTAGGAGAAGGTGTTGAGGTCTGCCCCGATCATGGCGATCACGTAGTAGCGGCCATGGGTTTCCGGCAGAGACAGCACCAGTGGAGATTTCTCCAGATCCAGCCAGGAGGTGGAGTAGAAAGTGTCTCGAATCGGGCTGTTGGCCCAGCGGTCCTTGGGCGTGGCCAGGTGGCGCGAGTGGCGGAAGTGGTTGAGCGTGGTGGCGGTGGGTGAGTCTTTGACCTCCAGGGCTTCATGCCGCATTTTCATGAATTCCTGATAGGGGTAGGCGTAGAGCATGGCCTCGCGGATCAGGCTGTCCAGAGCCTGGTCTTCGGTGGCTGCGGAAGTCTGGGCATGGGCCATGCCCAGGCAAAGGCCCAATGCAGCAGCCGCCATGGCGCTCAGCCCGGCGCGGTTCAAACTTGACATGTGATTGAGATAGTGTTTTTGCAGTGATGTCCGGAGCCTGCGCTTTCTTCATCGAGGCCCGGACTTGTCTCCCGCGAGCAGTTGTTGGCGCATGCTCAGGCGATGGTCTTGGTGCCGGGCGTGCTCAGGTGCCGGCGTTGCGCGTGGCTTCAGGGGTGAACATGGATGGGTTCATGTCTCCCTTGTTGAGCACAGGGCCCTTGGGGCGCTCCTGGAACATGTTGTAGGCCACGTAGCCGCCACCAATCAGGTCGTGGTAGAAGGCCGTGCCTGCATGCCAGGCGTTGGCATCAAACGCGTAGTAGTAATTGATGAGGCCGTACTGCCACAGACTGCCGCGTGCATCGTAGAAGTCGCTCATCACGGCTTGACCGGTGTCTTCGTCAAGGAAAAGAACGCGCTTGCCATAGAGATGGCGATAGCCTTCCTTGAGCGTGGCTTCCAGCACCCAGACGCGGCGCAGTTCGTAGCGCATGTAGTCGGGGTTGGCATGACCGGGTTTGAGCAGATCGGCATACTTTACTGTGTTGGCGTGAATCTTGTACGCGTTGGCGGGAATATAGATTTCCTTCTTGCCCAGATTCTTCCAGTTGTAGCGTTCGGGCGAGCCATTGAAGAGACGGTCGGAATCAATCGTCATCTTGGCACCCACACCGCCACCCATGGGCTGGTCAAAACCGTACTCGGGAATCTGGCGCACCCGGCGTGTGCCCGGGTCATAGCTCCAGCCCAGGCGCTTGTCCTTGCCGAAGTTGACAGGTTCCCTGTTTACGCTGACGCCACCTTTTTCGCGTTCGGGCAGCTTGACCACATTCATGCCCTGGGCCATGGTGCCTTCCAGCGGCTTGCCAGCCTGCTCGGGGGAGTTCAGCAAGCTCATGCTGCGGTTGTCGGCGCGGCCAAAGACGGTGGAGCCATCCAGCATCACGTAGGCGTTGTCACGCAGTGTGTGTTCGGTGAACGAGCGCAGCGGAAACAGGTTGTTGAAGGCCAGCTCCATGCCGGTCTTGGGGAAGGGGAACGGTATTGCCCCCTTGACCGCATTGTCAGCCCCCATTCCGTCTGCGCTGATCACGGCATTCTGCGCGTTGGCTTTGGCCGAGGCGCAGGCAAAGTCCGGATAGCGGAAGTCGCGGTGGCCCGGGTAGACGGGAATGCTGAAGGTCTTGGGATAGCGCGCGAACATGGCCTTCTGGCCTTCGGTCAGATTGGCAGCGTACTTGGCGACATTCTCGGCCGTGATGGAGAACAAGGGCTTTTCATTGGCATAGGGATCCACCGGGTGCTGACCCGCATGCGGCGTGTACTGAATTCCAGGTGGCGTTCCCAGCCATTTGCCCGTGTATTCGGGCACGCCGCTGGCGGTGCCGGCCTTTTCGGCACCGATACAGGTCAAGGACTTGCCCAGCTTTTCAATTTCTTCGGGGCTGCCTTTGGCGGCGGCTGCACCAGCCATGACGCTGGTCACGGTCAGCGCGATCAGGGCGCGGTAGCTCAGGTTGCTTTCCATCACGAATCCTCAAAGATGTATGCGTGCAGCATTTGCACTATCGATCTGCCCGCGAATCGGGCCAAGGTCTAGTCCAGGTCAGCTAGTCGCTGACTTGGCGCCTGTCGATGAATTCAATGTTCAAGCGAGCTTTGCCGCTCACCATCGCTCGTTCGGACTAGCTCGTAAGGTCTAGCGAAGTCACTTCCGAGACAGAATGTTTGCTCAATTCTTTTTCCGACCTGTCCAACCAAGGGAAAACCTGTGGGGTCTAGCTTGGGGAAAACCAAAATGAAAATACGCTTGAGTGAGATCAAGCTCTACGGTTTTGAGGTGGATGACGGCCTCTGGGCTGATAGGCGTAGGCCATAAGGACCAAGACTTGCTCAAAACAGATCGACGAAGTGCGTGCAGATGATTTGTGCGATCAATTTCAAAACTTCGTGGATATCAAGTCGTCGCGCGGGGTGAGGGGCGCGCATTCTGCACTGAGGTCATCGCGCGCCTAGCGCACAAGTTGCCGAAATCCATAGGCGCACAAAGTCACAAAATATGCACTTTCTAGCAAATATAGAAAGATAGATATTTTCATGAACTAACTATCGTATGTACATGTAGCGTCAATAGCTTTCAGCTAGTCCGTTCGAAGGATGCTGAGAAATTTCATTAAAAAAATACTGATACATCAGATTTGCTTTAAGAAGAATAATGTTTTATTTGATAGCATCTGATCTCACGAAATATTAATCTCAGAGACAATATGATCTACCAGAAAATTACTTCTATATTCAAATCCAATTTAAGCTATCAAGGTGTATTGAAAGAATTATTTTCTTCAAGTCATGTTCATAGAAGAAGTGCACTTGCTCTCTCAGGATTTGCATTAATTCTTTCTCAGACGATGATTCCGACTTCCGCATACTCAACCTCCAGAGAAGGTCCAAGTGATTCTGCATTAATTGAAGAAGCTTACGATTATATTTATCCTTCTTATGCTCTTTCAACATTCAGGTGGAATGCGTTGAATGAAAAAGGTGGAAGAACAAGCACAAAGCTCAATGAATTTGTTCATCAGCGTGCGATGACCACACCTGCTGACACGTGGGCTGCAAGTCCTCTGGTTGATTGCCTCTATTCAACCGCATGGCTTGACTTGTCAGCAGGCCCGGTATTGATCGAAACGCCAGATACGGGTAGTCGGTACTTTGTTTTGACGCTTATTGACTATTTCAGTGGAACGTTTAAATATGTTGGCTCAAGAAACACAGGGACAGCTGCACAAAAGCACTTGGTGGTTGGTCCAGACTGGACTGGCTCAATACCAGATGGTGTTCAAGTCGTTCGCTCTCCAACTAACGATGTATACATCAATCTGAGGGTCGCTATTGATGGGCCTGATGATCAAGTTGCGGCTAATGCCACGCAGGATGGTTTTTTGCTTAAGCAGTCGGGGGCTGGTGTCAGCCGGAGGCCACCATCGATTAAGCCAATTCCAGGAGATCTAGAAAACTATTTCTCAATAGTAAACCAAGCAATCGCATTTAATCCAGCGCCTGATAGAGATAAAGAAGTCATGAAACGTCTTCGTGCCGTGGGAATTTGTGGCGAGGACTGTAAATGGGAGAAATTGTCTGAAAAGGTGCGTGAAGCTTGGCGCGCCAATTTCGATAAGCTGACTCACCAATTCGACCAAGTTCTAAATAGACCATTGAAAGGAAGTCCTAATTGGATTAACTATGCACCTCCTGGCTCAAAGATGGGAAGTCCAGAGCGAAAAGATTTTAAAATGAGGGCAAGGGAAATATCACGGGGATTAGCCATGCTCGGACTTGCACCTGCCGAGGCAGCTTATTCTGCGGCCGGATATGGAACTGATGGTCAGGCGTTGGTAGGATCAAAGAAATATAAGCTGCATATCCCAGCTGGTGGAATTCCATCAAACGTTTTTTGGTCGGTGACGTTGTATGAATTCAAAAATGACAGTCAATTCTTGACACCTAATCCAATTAATCGCCATCGCGTCAGCAGCAGCACACGAGAGTTTGTACGCAATGCCGATGGATCAATTGATGTCTGGGTTCAATCAACGCCTCCAGTTGGCGAAAAGGCTACTAATTGGCTTCCTTCCCCCGCTAATGGAGAACGATTTTGGTTTATCGCACGTAGCTATGGACCTAAGCCAGCAGTGCTCGAAGGAAAGTTCAGCCTTCCTCATGTTGAGGTCATTCAGTAGTGAACTGGACTACCCTTAGATGGGGCTAACACCACTTCGGCAGAGGCCTCAGCAACGCAGTTATGCTCGCTGTCCTCAATGGAATACCTGTTCGTGCTGCAAACAGGTATTCCATGGGAAGACCTTTCCCAGTCCTTGGGCTACGGCAGTGGCATGGACGCTTACGTGACTGGAATGCCAACGGCGGCTGGCAGAAATTGCATCTGGCGATGCTGGTGTGTATGCGCGAACATGACCAGATTGATTGGAGCTGGGACCGCATCGATGGCTCCTCGGTGCCAAGCCCCCGAAGGAGCAGCAAACGGGCTCCGACCCCATCGACCGAGTCAAGCTCGGCTCCAAGCGACACCTCGTTGTAGATGCCAGAGGCATCCCACTGATGATCCTGGTCAACGGTGCCAACAGGCACGACTCCATGATGTTCGAGAAGTGCATGGTTGCGATTCCAGCCATTGAGGGCTTGCCAGGGCGGGCGCGCAAGCGACCTGCAAAGCGCATGCGGACAAAGGCTAAGACTACCAGCGCTGCCGGGCCTGCCTCAAACGACGAGACATCGCCAGCCGGATTGCACGAAGAGGTATCGAGAGCAGCAAAAAGCATGATGCTTTTGAAAGCGAAAGGCCACCATAGGCCGCAAGGACTACCGGTGTCCCAAGGCTCAAGTGACGAAGTGCCTGCTTTGCTGCCGGGCGTTGCCCTTGCTTGGCTCAGCTGCCGGGCATGCCAAACAGGTCATGTGCATCCAGCAGGGCCCAGGCAATCTCGGGCTTGCGCTCCAGCCCCTTGCGTATCGCGGCGGGAATGCTCTGGCGCGTTTTGCGGCATAGACCCGGCAGGTCGCCGAGCTCGATCTGGATGCCGCGCATGGTGCGTACCTCGTTGTTGCCGGGAGTGATGCGTATTTCCAGGCCCAAGAGCGCGTGAATGCGCTGCTGCATATGCTCGAGATCGACCAGGCTGCTGATGCTCTCCAGGCGCTGCAGCAGCTTTTTCTCCTCTTCGCGTGTGAGCCGCAGAATGCGCAGATCCGCATCCGGCGTGCCAAGCAGCTGCTCACGCTGGCAGTCGCAGGCGCCGGGCGGGCATTCAACACGGATGGGCAGGGGGGGCGGCTGCATAGGGCGGCAGAGAAAACCAGAAGCAGATGCAAGCATGCTAAGGCCTGCAGTGCCGCGCCGCCAGTGGGGACAGGCCCGGGCAAGACCTGCGTTGGATGGCTTGCTGGGGGCGCCATAAGTGAATTCACTTGTCCCAGTTGCTCTCAGGTTTGCCTAGACTCAGGCATTATTGAGGGTTACTACTAAAAGTAGGCTGGCTTGATCTGCCGGTTTCTACCAGAACGAAGGCCTGCATTGCCCGCTGCCCGGCAGCGCTGCAGCTGGGATGGGATCAATCACTTTTTATAGCGTCAATCGCATTGTTCATGCGTGATTCGCGATATTTTTCATGATAGAAATTCGGGATTTATCCCTGACATACCAAGGCCCCAAGGGCCCGGTGCACGCCTTGCGTGGCATCAATCTGGAAATCGCTTCGGGCGAGGTGTTCGGCATCATCGGCCGCTCCGGCGCGGGCAAAAGCTCGCTGGTGCGCTGCCTGAATCTGCTCAACCGCCCCACGGAAGGCAAGGTCATCGTCAACGGACGCGACCTCATGCAGCTGTCCGACGGCGAGCTGCGCGCTGCGCGCCGCGACATCGGCATGGTGTTCCAGCACTTCAATCTGCTGTCCTCGCGCACCGTGTATGACAACGTGGCACTACCGCTGGAACTGGCCGGTATTTCCAAGGACGAGATTTACCAGCGCGTGACGCCGCTGCTGGAGCTGGTGGGCCTGGATCATCTGGCCGATCGCTATCCGGCCCAGATTTCCGGTGGGCAGAAACAGCGCGTGGGCATTGCCCGGGCGCTGGCCAGCAACCCCAAGGTTCTGCTGAGCGACGAAGCCACGTCGGCACTGGACCCCGAAACCACGCGCTCCATTCTGGATCTGCTGCGCAAGGTCAATCGCGAGCTGGGCGTGACCGTGGTGCTGATCACCCACCAGATGCTGGTGATCAAGCAGATTGCCGACCGCGTGGCCGTGATCGACGGCGGCGAGATCGCCGAGCTGGGGCCTGTGATCGATGTCTTCACCCGGCCTCAGAAGGCGATCACCAAGAGCCTGATCGACGAAATCGTGCCCCAGCAACTGCCCGAGTCGGTGATGACGCGTGTGAACCAGCTGGCCGCACAGTTGCAGCCCGGCCAGCAAGGCCAGCTGTTGCGTCTTTCCTATGCAGGTGAGAGCGCCTATCAGCCCATTTTGTCGCACCTGATTCGCGAGCTGGGTCTGGACCTGTCGATTCTGCACGGCCAGATCGACGAGATCCAGGAGCAGACCTTTGGTTCGCTGGCGGTGTACGCCAGCGGCGAGGCCGCCAAGATTGACGCGGCCGTGGAGCACCTGCGTGCCAGCGGTGTGCAAGTGCAGATCGTGTCCAGCAAGGATTGAGAGCGATGTTTGAGAATTTTTCGGAAATGATGCTCCAGCTGCTGCTGGATTCCTTCTGGGAGACGCTGATCATGGTTGGCGTCTCGGGCCTGATCGGCGGCTTGATCGGTATTCCGCTGGGCGTCTTCCTGCGCCTGACCGACCATGGCGGCATCTTGCAGAACGGTCCGGCCAACAAGGTTGTCGGCTGGATCGTGAATGCGCTGCGCTCCACCCCCTTCATCATCTTGCTGGTGGCCATCATTCCGCTGACGCGTCTGATCACCGGCTCCTCCATCGGCACCTGGGCGGCCGTGGTGCCGTTGACGATTGCGGCGGCGCCTTTTGTGGCCCGCCTGGTGGAGACTGCCTTGCGTGAAGTCGATGGCGGCCTGATCGAAGCGGCCCAGTCCATGGGGGCGACCACCGGCCAGATCGTCTGGAAGGTGCTGCTGCCCGAGGCGTTGCCTGGCATCGTCGCGGGTCTGACCATCAGCTTCGTCAGCCTGACCGGCTACTCGGCCATGGCGGGCGCCATCGGCGGTGGTGGCCTGGGCGACCTGGGTATCCGCTACGGCTACCAGCGCTTCTTGCCCGACGTGATGCTGGTCGTGGTGATCATCCTGATCTTCTTTGTTCAAGCCATTCAAAGCCTGGGCGACTGGGCCGTGCGCCGTCTGAGCCATCGCTGAGCACTGGCGTACATTACAAAAAATTAAGAAAAGGGCTGCTGCCTGGAAACAGGCGCCGCCCTAAAATGCAGGTTCAAAATTTTTTGAAAGGCCGCTCTTGTTCAAGGGCGGCCATGATTTTTTCTGGGTAGATAACAGCAAATGATGGATGGTTTGATTACCGGCCGACTGACCGGCATCCCTGAGAGTCGCGTAGACCGCAACCGCCGCCCCTATATGGTGGCCCGCATGCGAGCCAATGCAGGTGACGGCTCCTCGATTCCCGTGAATATCGTCGCTTTCGACAACGCACCCTGCGCCGTGCTGCGCAGTCTCTCCGAAGGCGATGCGATTGCCTTGCGCGGCAGCTTCACGCCCAAGGTCTGGATCGACAGGCAGGACGAGCCCCATGCTGTGCTCGACGTGGTGGCCCAGCAGGTGCTGGCAGCACCCACGATGTCCGATCTTTGACAGCCTGTGCATGCAGACAAGCCCGCTACCGTGAAGGAGCGGGCTTTTTTGTGGGCGCTTGGGTTGCCGCATGCATGCCGTTGCGGCTTGCATTGCCAATCTGTAGTTTGCATCTGAGCAATCTGTCTAAGAAACAGCGCTCCGGCACATGAAACTGACGCTACAGTCTTAGCCACTCTCAATCTTTGGCACAAGGAATCTGCATGTTGAACAAGCGCTCGCTTTTGCGCACCACATTGGCCGTGGCTGCTGCGGCCACCCTGGGTTTTGCCGCCCAGGCCCAGGACAAGACCATCAAGATCGGCGTGACCGCCGGCCCCCACGCGCAGATCATGGAAGTGGTCAAAAAGGTTGCTGCCAAGAGCGGTCTGAACCTCAAGGTCATCGAGTTCGGCGACTATGTCCAGCCCAATGCGGCGCTGGCCGCCGGCGACCTGGATGCCAACAGCTACCAGCACCGCCCCTATCTGGATGCTCAGCTCAAGGATCGTGGCTACAAGATCAGCTGGGTGGCCGACACGGTGAATTTCCCTATCGGCATCTACTCCAAGAAGATCAAGGCCTTGTCCGAGCTCCCCGTCGGCGCCAAGTTCGGTCTCCCCAACGACCCCACCAATGGCGGCCGTGCGCTGCTGCTGCTGCAGACCCAGGGCCTGATCAAGCTCAAGGAGGGTGCTGGCCTGAAGGCGACGCCCCTGGATGTGGTGTCCAACCCCAAGAAGCTCAAGTTCGTCGAGCTGGATGCAGCCCAGTTGCCACGTTCGCTGGACGATCTGGATGCCTCCACCGTCAACACCAACTTCGCGATCTCGGCAGGTCTGAACCCCAAGAAGGATGCGATTGCGCTGGAGTCGGCCAAGAACCCCTATGTGAACATCATGGTGGTGCGTGATGCCGACAAGAATCAGCCCTGGGTCGCCCAGCTGATCAAGTCCTATCACTCCGACGAGGTGCGCCAGTTCATCGACAAGGAATTCAAGGGCTCGGTCTTCCCGGCGTTCTAGAAGCTCCCCCTGAGCCGCTTTGCGGCTTCCCCCTGAGGGGGACGACAGCATTGCTGCGCGGCGGCGCTTGCTGGCTGTCTCTTTGATGGGGCATGCCTGACTGAGGGCATTGAACTAAGCGCTGCACCTGCAGCGCTTTTTTGCTCTCTTGTTGATAGCTGCCTGCGCTGGCTGCACATTGATTTTCGCTTCTTTCTATGGAAAACCATTTAATCACTGGCGCTGGCAGCTATTGTTTTTTGCTTATTCCATGACCTGAAACCACTCGCCCAGCGGCGCACGTGTGGTCTGGGTCTGGTTGACGGGGGCGGTCTCGTCGGCCCAGCCCAGGGCCAGGCCGCAGACGATGTGCTTGTTCTCGGCCAGGCCCAGCACGCGGCGCACGGTAGCCGGGTACGAGGCCAGGGCACCGATGGCGCAGCTGCCCAGGCCCATGGCGGCGGCCGCCAGTTGCAGTCCGTAGAGCGTCATGCCCAGGTCCATATAGCCACCGGGGCCGTAATGGGCGTCGATGGTGACGACCAGCGCCACGGGTGCATCGAAGAAGCGGTAGTTGCGCGCAAATTGCGCTTCGCGCCCGGCGCGGTCGTCGCGCGCCACGCCAAGGGCGCCGTAAAGCGCCTGTGCCGAAGCCACCTGGCGCTTGCGCAGCTGCATGGGCATGGGACGCGGAAAGTAGGCGTAGTCCTCGCATTCGGGCACCTGGCTTTCAGCGTCCTGCAGCAAGGCGGCAGTCAGTTGCTCGCGCAGCTTGCCGCGTACCGCGATCAGCTGGCCTGGTTGCAGATTGCCGCCGCTGGGCGCCTGGCGCGCCGTCAACAGCAGCTTCTCCAGCAGCGCGTCAGGCACGGCATCGGGCAGAAAAGCACGTGTGGAGCGGCGCTGCTGCATCAGCGCCATGCCTGCCGGCAAGTCGAAGCCTTCAGATGTTTTTACGACTGAACCTTTGCTGGACATGGGGTAATAGCTATCAAAAATGAATTCAGGGAGCGGCTTGCAGCCATTGCACCAGGGTTGCCGCTCCGATGCCGCCGGCACCGGCGATGGCCGCCAGGCCGAGTCCGGCCTCGGGTGTCGATGACTGGGCCTGATACTCAAGCTGAGCCAGGCAGCGTACCAGGGCAATTGCGCCTGACGCGCCTATCGGGTGACCGCGCGCCAGGCCGCCGCCTGCGCTGTTGATCTGCTCGGGCGCAAGGCCCATGGCGGCGCAAAAGGCCAGGCCTTGAACGGCAAAGGCGTCATGCAGTTCGATGGCCGAGAGATCCCGGGCCAGCAACGGCGACTGGTGCGGCCCGGCCAGCGCATGGCTGCCTCGGGCCAGCGCCATCTGCGCCGCCGCAATGGCCGCCAGCAGCGGTGTTTCGGGCGCGGTGCCCACGCTGGCGCTGGCAAGCCATTGCGCGCGGGGCTGCAGATTCCAGCGTGCGCAGGCCTCGGGCGTGGCCAGCAGGATCAGGGCCGCACCATCGGCCTTGGCCGAGATGGTCAGGGGGCTGAGTGCGTGGGCCGCAATATCGTCGGCACTCGCGCCCTCACAGCTGCCCCGGGCCAGGGTCGGCATGCGCGCGGCACGTGCAGGCTGCAGCGCGCGCGGATAGGCATCGGCCTCAAGTCCTGCCATGGGCACGATTTCCGGGGCGAGTTGCGCCTGGGCGGCCAGGGCCCGGCTGTGGCTCAGCAGCGCGTACTGCTCCTGCTGGCTGCGGCTGAATCCATGCGCGAGCGCATAGTCGGCCGCCGATTGCAACATATCGGGATCGCGCTCGGGATCGGGCGCAAATGGCGGGCGCTCGTAGCTTTGGGGCTGCTCGCCTGGGAGCTGCGGGCGGGTCTGGCGAATGGGGGCGCGGCTCCAGGCCTCGATGCCGCCGGCAATCACCACCTCGGCCTGACCCGATTGCAGCAGACCCACGGCCATGGCCACCGCATCCAGGCCCGAGCAGCACTGGGTATCGATGGTGTGCGCGGCGCAGCCATCGGGCAGGCCTGCGGCCAGTGTCAGCATGCGCGCCGGGTTGCCACCAGCGCCCAGGGCGTTGCCGACGATCACCGCGTCCACGGCATGGGCTGGCAGGCCGCTTTGCTGCAGCAGTGACAGCAGCAGCGGCCGGCCCAGTTCATGGGGTCTGAGCTGGGCCAGGGCCGAGCCTAGCGGAGCCACCGGGCTGCGTGCCCAGGCAATGATGGGGGTCTTGCTTGGCATGGGCCTCAACTCTGCCACGGCCGCAATGCGGGGAGCTGGGCAGGGGATATGGCAGCTCCCGCAGGCCCGGCCATGCTGGCGCGCAGGGCCTGGGCCAGCTGACCGTGATCGGTCTTGCCGCTGGCTGTGTGCGGCCAGTGCTCGCAGATCCACCACTGGCGCGGCACCTTGAAGGCTTCGGTGCGCTCGCGCAGCCACTGGTTCAGCTCCAGGGCCGAAGGCGCCTCGGTCTGGGGCCTCCATTGCAGCACCGCGTGTACCTGCAGGCCGCGCAGCGCATCGGCCTGGCCGTGCAGCGAGACCTGGGCAATCGCCGGGTGGCTGGCCAGCAGGTTCTCCACTTCCTCGGGAAACAGGTTCTTGCCCTGGGTGACGAGCATGCGGCTCTGGCGTCCTGCCAGGCACAGCATGCCGCGTTCGTCGATATGGCCCATGTCGCGCACGGACAGCCAGTCGCCATCGCGCAGCACGGCCGTGGCGTCATGGGCATCGCCCACATAGTCCATGAACAGCATGGGGCTGCGGATATAGATCAGGCCGTCGCCGGCATGGCTGGTGTCATGCTCGGCCAGCGCATTCTCGGCGGCATCGCTGCCGGTGGGACGAATGGATAGCGTTACATTGCTAAATGGCCTGCCCACGGCCTGCGGGCCGCTGGCTTCATCGGCATCCATCCAGGCGACAAAACTGGCCTCGGAGGCTCCATAGAACTCGATGATGCGGGCCTTGGGGAAGAGGGCGCGCAGCGCCGGCGTGTGGGCGCGCATCCAGCGTGCGCCGCTGATGGTGATCAGCTCGACCTCGGGAGTCGGTGCGAGCTGTCTATGCTGCGCCCATTGCAGCATCAGCAGCAACTGGCTGGGCACGGCGACAAGACAGGGGATATCGCCGCGCGCCAGGGCTGCAAGACAGCGCGAGGCCGAGAACTTCTCCTGCATGACGGCGCCACAGCCATACCAGATGCCTTGCATGGCTCCGAACAGAAACAGCGAATGCGAGATGCGCCCCGGTGCCAGCGTGCGCTGGGCGACGACGGGGCCGAAATCCTGCAGGCCGACGCGAAAGCTCTCCGTCCACGATAGATGGTGGCGCTTGAAGCCCTTGGGCAGGCCGGTGCTGCCCGAGGTGAAGCCGGTATAAAAGGCTGCCGTCGGTGCTGCCGCATCCAGCTCGCAGGGCTGCTCAGGCAGCCAGCTTTCAATGCGCTGGCGCACGGCCGGTTGCCAGTCGGGGTCGGCGACTGCCGCGCAGCGGCCGCTGTGGATCACGGATAGAAAGTCCACCAGCCGCTCCAGCGTTGAGCGGTTGGCATCCAGCAGCAGCATTTGCGGCGCGCGTTGCGCCACCAGACGTGCCGAGCGCTGCTCGACCTCGGCATGCAGCTCTCCAAAGGTCCAGGAGCCGGCCTCGCTCTGCAGGGCCACCACATCGGGCCGGTGTTGCGCCCAATAGGCCAGCGGGCCATGAACCAGCTGCCACAAGCCCTGCAGCGGTGCCGCAGCGGACAGCGCGTTCACCGGCGACCGCCAAAACGCCAGTCAGGCATTCCGCGCGCCACGGTGTGGACGATGATGGCGCAGAGAACACATTTGATGAAGTCGCCGGGGACAAAGGCCAGCGTCACGGCAAAGGCCTGACTCAGGCTCATCTTGGCGACCAGCATCAGGCCCAGCACGCCAAAGGCATGCAGGCACAACAGGCCGCCGATCAAGGAGGCGATGAAGGCGCTCAGCGCCGTGCGACGCGGCGTGCTCTGCGGCAGGGCAGCCATGACGGCGCCAGTAATGCCTGCGGCCAGCATGTAGCCGACCAGATAGCCGGCAGACGGTGCCATGAAGACTCCGATGCCGCCGCGGCCGCCAGACAGCAGTGGCAGACCTACGGCCACGGCCGCGAGAAACAGTGCCATGGACTGCAGGCCGCGCCAGGGCCCGAGCATGACGCCTGCCAGCATCACGCCCAGCGACTGGATGGTGATGGGCACGCCGAACGGCAGGTCGATCTTGGGAATCAGGCCCATCACGGCCATCAGGGCGGCGAACAGCGATACCTGAGCCATGGAGCGTGCGCCGCCGCGCGATACGGTGTGAGAGGGTGTGGTAGTCATCAACGGTCTCCTAGAAACCCAGTCTTGCCCAGAGGGCGTCGGCCACACGGCGCGTGGCCTGCAGCATATGAATCGTCAGCGGTGCAATCAGGCGCAGGCCGCCGCTTTTGCCGGTGCGCAGGCGGTATGCCTCGTCCAGCTTTGTCCATTGCACAAAGAAATGTTCGGTAAAGCGCAGCATGAGTGCAAGCTGCATGGCCACGCGCTCGGTGGGGATGCCTAGGCGAGCCAGCGGGGCCAGCAGCCATTCCAGTACCTCGACGAGATCGCTGGGGCGGGTGGTGATGGTCAGCGCAATGCCCAGGGTCGAGGCGCAGATCAGCCGCAGACTGCTGACGGCTGCCAGCACAGGGTTGCCCATGAAGACATGAAAGCCCGCCACCAGCAGTGCCGCGACGATAACCGAGCGCATCAGCCGGCGCGCCACCTGTGTGGCCCGACCCAGCGATATCCAGAGAAGCAGGCAAGCCACGCCGCAGCCCGCCAACATCCAGGGGTTGGCTATCAGAAACAACAGCGTGCCAAAAACCGCCAGCAGCAAGAGCTTGAGGCCGGCCGACCAGCGATGCAGCCAGGTCGCAACTTCGCTGTAGAGACTACCCATGCAGGTCTCCGTACGAGCTTTTCTTCAGCAACTGCTCCCGCACTGAGGTCTCGTAGGCGCTGCAGATGTCGCGGCCCGGGCCGTCGGCGCGCAGCCGGCCTTGCTCCAGCCAGATCACGCGCTCAAAGTCACGCACATGGTCGAGCACATGGGTGGAGACCAGCACCTGTTGCGGTGCGCTGGCAATATCCTGGGCCAAGCGGGCTTGACCGGGCAGGTCCAGGCTGGCAAAGGGCTCGTCCAGCAGCAGCAGTTGCGGTGCGGCAATCAGCAGCGAGAGCCAGCACACCTGCTGGCGCTGGCCCTGGCTCAGACTGCTGACGGCACGCTCGGCCCAGTGGGCCAGGCCGCGTGCGGCCAGCAACTCGCGCGCCCTGGCTCTGGCCTGCTGCTTGCTCAGGCCCTGGGGGCGAAGGCCCAGGGCCAGTTCTTCCTCCACGGTGGGGAAGATGATCTGATCGTCCGGATTCTGGAACATCAGGCCGATCAGGCCGGGCTTGTGCTGGCGGGCCTGCAGCAAGGGCATGCCATCCACCAGTACTTGTCCGGCCTGGGGCAGCTCGAGCCCGCAAAGCAGGCGAAACAGGCTGGACTTGCCGGCGCCGTTGTTGCCGATCACGCCGATGCGCTGTTCCGTCAGGGCCAGGTTCAAACCGTCAAACACCTGGGTCTGGCCGCGCTGCAGCCGTATGTCGACCAACTGCACGCCCTGTTGGGCGGGGCTTTGCAAACCGTCACTCATACATCAGCTCCGGCTGCTGGAATGGCAGGGCTGCAAGGTGCCGGGCTGGAATGTGGATGGCAAGAAACGAAAAGGGCTGACATACGGAGGAGTCTGAAACCGTGCCCCGGCTTAAAACATACGAGGCAGCGCTGGTGGCGGATTCTAGCGCTGTGAATTTGCTTTCAAAAGCCCGCCATCTGAGCTCTTTTTATGTGAATTTCCTATAAGAAATGATTTCTTTACTTTGGGGAGTCACCTGTTGCCATTTGCCCTGCATTTCGTAGAAGTTGCACGCCTGATGGCAGCGTGTTGCAGAGTGAAGAATTTCTGTGTGCCGTTCATGCCTGCTTCAGGGGCTAACTTCGCTCAAACTGCACGAGCGCTGGCGAGAAGATTCGTGAGATTGGACGTGGATAGCCATGTTTTGACGTGGCTTGCACTGCTGAAGGGCGCAAGCATGCTGGAGGCATCTACCGCCAGGCAGTCAAACCGGCGCGGGATTGGCGGCTTTCGGGCTCAAACAGGCAGTTTGCAGGCACCAAATATTTTTCTGAAAAATCGTCTTTGATCTGTCCGGACATGAAAAAAGCGGGCACCAGGCCCGCTTGCTGCTGTCCGATTATGCGGATGACATGCCTAGAACTGGTAGCTGAGGCTGGTTCCGGCCATCCATTGGCGCCCCGGGGCCGGTTCGTAGTAGCGGCCCTCGGGCTTGGTCGCTTCGTTGACGATGACCGAGCCCACATAGTTCTTGTCGGTCAGATTGTCGACGCGGGCAAAAGCACTGAGCTTCCAGGCGCCCAGGCGTTTGGTGTAGCCAACGCTCAGGCTGGCAACGTTGTAGCTGGGGGCATAGACCTGGTTCTTGTCGTCAGCGGCAATACGGCCCACATGACGCCAGTCCAGACCCACACGCCAGTCGGTGGCGGGAAGCCATTCCAGCCCCAGGTAGCCCAGATGCCTGGCCGTACCGGCAATGCGCTTGCCGGCGGGAGTGCAGTCCTGGCCCTTGCTGTCGCAATAGCCGCTGCGCAGACTGGCATCGAGCAAGGTCAGCGCGCCGTTCAGGCGCAACTGGGGCATCAGCCAGGTGCTGGTGCTCAGCTCCATGCCGCGGCGGCGGGTCTTGCCGGCATTCTGATAAGAGGTGCGGCCGTTGTCGTTGCTGGCCACCACGATTTCATCGTCGGTGCTGGTCTGGAACAGCGCGGCAGACCAGTCGCCGCGCAGTCCGGCCATATTGAAGCCTTGCCTGATGCCCAGTTCTGCACTGGTCGATACCGCAGGCTTGAGGCCGAAGTTCAGTCCGGGAGGCGGGTTGGGGCCAGGGCGGTAGGAGATCTCGTTGAAGGTCGGTGTTTCCATGCCGCGACCCAGCGAGGCATAGATATTGATGTCCTGATTGAGCTCGTGCTGGAGCGAAACAACCGGCAGCAGCTTATGGAATCCGGCATTGCCGCTGTCGTTCTTGTCGGCCAGGAAATGGTCGCGCGACTGGAACTGCACATTGCTCCAGCGCAGGCCGGCATCGAGCTTCCAGTGCGGTGCAAAGGCCCAGGAGGCTTGCAGATAGGGGTCTATGCTGGTGAGGGTATTGCGCTCGTCACGCACCAGCTCGCCGACCACGCCCAACTGGTTGCCCACAAAGTTCTTGTAGCCCTGGCGGTCTTCCCTGACGGTATTGGCGGCCAGGCCCGCAATCAGGCCCAGGCTGCCGCTGCCCAGCTCGTATTTGCCGCTCCAGCGCGCATCGATGCCGCCATAGTCGCGCTTGAGACCGATCACCCCACCTCTGTAGCCGGTCTGCGATGCCTTGGGCGTGGACTGAAACTGCATCATTTCGCGCTGACCGGCATAGGCCATGAAGCGCAGAGCCTGGCCAGCGCCCAGCTCGCGCTCATAGGTCAGTCCGGCCTGGGTCTGCTTCACGCTTTTGCGCGAATCGTAGAGCAAGGGGTTGGACGCCACAGCCTTCGGATCTGCCGCCCAGTCCTTGGGCGTGATGCCGCCGGGATCCTTGGCATCGATGCCCACATGGTTGGCGACCAGGGTCAATTGGCTGTATTCGTCGGGCTTGACATCGATGCGGGCGTTGAACAGGTTTCTGTCCGCCGCGCTCTGGGCCCGGTAGCCGTCGGTGAGAAAACGGCTGGCGCTGAGCACATAGCCAATCCCGTTGGCTTCGCCCTTGGCCTTGAGGCCCAGGCGCTTCTGGCCGTCGCTGCCCAGTGCAAAGCTGCTTTCCACCGAGGGTGCGCCTTCACCACGTTCGGTATAGGCATTGATCACGCCGCCAGAGGCGTTGCCGTAGAGGGCGGAGTAAGGACCACGCAGCACTTCCACGCGCTCCAGCGAGGCGATATCGATATTGTTGGTCTGACCCTGGCCGTCCGGCATGGTGGAGGGGATGCCGTCCACATAGATCTGTATGCCGCGCACGCCGAAGGTGGAGCGCGCGCCAAAGCCGCGAATCGACAGCTGCAGGTCTTGCGCGTAGTTCTGGCGGTTCTGCAACTGCAGGCCCGGAGCTGCGCTCAGGGACTCCGAGAGATTGACCTGCAGATTGCGCTCGCGCATGCGCTCGCCGTCGAGCACGGTCACGGAGGCCGGGGTTTGCTCAAGTGCAGACTCCTGCAAGGTGCTGCGCACGGTGACTTCGGACAACTGGGGCAGCTCCGGCTGGGCGGTGGCTTGCTGGGCCATTGCGGACTGTGCCGTCAGCAGCAGTCCGGCGGCGGCCACAGGCCAGCCTGCCAGATGACAAAGGCGCGAAAAATGCATGTGAATATCTCTGGGGCTCGGGGTGGACGTTCGGTGCCCTGGATGGCGCAAGCTCTGTTGACAGCGTTTCTTGCTACGGCGTGAAGCTCGCTCAGGCAGTGCGCGCCCGCATCATTGTTGGTGCCATGGCAAGGTGCGTGTCGGGCACGTTCGCAATTTTTGCTCCGATTGTATTCGGGTGGTAATGTTTTAATGATTTCTACTGTGGATGACCTTCTTCTCCGTGATAGAGCATTACCCCAGGTTACAAGTGACGCGACCTTCATGCGGCGGCTCAGGCACCGTGCAGCGATGCCGTTGGGGTAAGATGGCGCCGCGCTCCGGGGTGCACACCAGTGCTGAGATCTACACCCGCGAACTTGACCCGGTTCATACCGGCGGAAGAAGAGCTTGCAAGCTGACCTCAGGGCAGTGCGTTCTCGCATGGTCAGCAAGCCTTCGGAGCATGATGTCCCCGCTCTCGAAGGAATTTCATGGACAAGGCCGCTTCGCTGGTCGCCGATCTGCTTGCTTTCATCGCAATGGATGACTGCACCGACGACCAGTTCAATCAACTCGCCCTGCGCCTTTTCGCCTACCAGTACGAATGCAATGCGCCGTTTCGCAGCTTTTGCCAGCGACGCGGCGCCACGCTGCGCAATGTCAGGAGCTGGCGCGATGTTCCGGCCGTGCCCATCGATGCCTTCAAGGCCATGGAGCTGCGCAGCGAGCCGCCGTCGCCCGCCGAGCGCGTGTTCATGACCAGCGGCACCACGGGCCGCGCTGCGCGCGGACGTCATTTCCATCCCCAGCTCGATGTCTACGACCTGTCCATGAAGCGCTATTTCGCCAGACGTTTCATGCAGGGTCTGGAGCGCATGCCCATGGGCATTCTGTTTCCCGATGAGCAGGCCATGCCCAATTCCTCGCTGGCTCACTATCTGGCACTTGCCCGGTCCGAATTCGGCTCGGCAGGCAGCCGCTACTATCTGAACTCGGAAGGGCTGGACATGTCGGCCCTGTGTGCCGCGCTGGAAGAGTCCGAGCGCAGCGGCCAGCCCTTTGCGCTGCTGGGCGCGAGCTTCAGCCTGGTCCATGTGATGGATGCCCTGCGTGCGCAGGGCCGCAGCTTTCGCCTGCCCGCAGGCAGCCGCGTGCTGGATACGGGCGGCTACAAGGGGCAGTCGCGTGAGCTGCCGCTCGAGCAGTTCTATGCCGAGCTTTCGCAGTTGCTGGGCGTGCCGCGCAGTCTGTGCATCAATATGTATGGCATGACCGAGCTGAGCACCCAGTTCTATGACGATGGCAATGCGGTTCTGCCCTCGGTCAAGTCCGGTCCGCACTGGATCCGTTCGCGTCTGGTCGAGCCGATCACCGGCAGGGATGTGGCCGCTGGTGAGCGCGGCATTCTGGTGCATTGCGATCTGGCCAACTACAACGCGGTGACCACCATACTGACCGAGGATGTGGGCCTGTGGGCCGGCCAGCAGGAAAAAGACGGCTTTTTGCTGCTGGGGCGCGCCGAGGGTGCCGCCGCCAAGGGCTGCTCGCTGGCGGTTGAAGAGTTTGTGAAAGCTGCCGGCGCATGAGCGAGCAGCGCAAGCTACAGCGTATCAAGGCAGGCTACCTGCCGGGCCTCGGCGACGAGGAAGTGCAGTGGCAGACGCTGGACTTCGAGTCCCGCGACGGCCAGAGGCTGGAAGTCAGCGTGCCCGTGCTGACGGCGCCGCAGATGCGGGCTCTGGCTGCTCGCGTTCGCGCGGCTGCATGCGCCCATCTGCGCCCGATGCCGGTGGCCGAGATCATCGATGCCGTCGATCGTGCGATGGCCCGCCTGCTGGATCGTAACGACACCTACCGTCAGCAGGCCGAAGCCTGGCTGCCCGTGGTCAGCGGCTATGACGCCGATATGGTGCGGCTGGGGCTGACAGGATTTTTCAAGACCTTTCGTGCAGCGCAGCTCAAGCGCTTTGTGGCCGAGGATTTTGCCAATCCGGCAGTGCTCGATGGCTTTCAACCGGCAGCCAAGGGCGGGGCCGTACGTGCTTTCGGCCCGGACCTGCTGGTGCACAGCTGGGCCGGCAACGTACCTGCGCTGTCGCTGTGGAGCCTGGTCTGCGGCTTGCTGGTCAAGGCCCCGGCGATCGGCAAGCTGGCCAGTGCCGAGCCCTTGTTTGCGGGGTGGTTTGCACGCTTGCTGGCAGAGGTCCACCCGCCGCTGGCCGATTGCCTGGCCGTGGTGTGGTGGCGCGGTGCAGGTGGCGAGGAGGCCGACGCGCTCTATGCCCAGGCCGATACGGTACTGGCCTATGGCGGCAACCAGACGCTGGATGCGTTGCGCCGTCGCCTGCCCGTGACGACGCGCTTTTTGCCCCATGGCCACAAGCTGGGCTTTGGCCTGATCGGCGCGCAGGCGCTGGATACGCTCAAGGCTCCGGGCATGGCAAGGCTGGCCGCCTGGGACGTGATGCGCTACGACCAGCAAGGCTGCTACTCGCCCCATGTGTTCTATGTGCAGCGTGGGGCGCCGGTCTCGCCGCGTGCTTTTGCCGACTACCTGGCGGCCGAGCTTGCCAATCTGCAGCGACGTTTCGCACGCCGCGAGCTGGATCTGGAAGAAGGGGCGGCGCTGGCACGCTGGCAGCAGAACATGGAGTGGGGCGGTGAAGCACACCAACTGCTGGGACCTGTGGATGCACCCTGGAGCGTGGCCTACAGCGAGAGTCTGCAGCCCCTGGCACCGACCGCGCTGTACCGCACGATTGCCGTGGTGGCCGTGGACCGGCTCGATGCCGTGCTGCCCGTGGTGGCCGCTCAGCGTGACTATCTGCAGACCGCGGGCATTGCGGCCGGCCCCGAAGAGCTGCACCGCCTGGCCGGGCTGCTGGGCGCGGCTGGCGTCACGCGCATCAGCGCCATTGGTTCCATGAGCATGCCCGAGGCGGGCTGGCACCATGACGGGCGCTTCAACCTGCTGGATCTGGTGCGCATGACGGAGATCGAGCAGTCGGCAGAACTGGCGGCCCAGCCGCTGGCCTCTTATGCGGACTGAGGGAGTGGATACCGTCGTGGCATTCATGGAGTTCAAGCAGGCCCGATTCAGCTACCCGGGACGAGCGCCGGTGGTGGATGGCGTGGACTGGCAGGTCGGGGCTGGAGAGTTTCACTGCCTGCTGGGGCGCAGCGGCTGCGGCAAGACCACGCTGCTCAAGCTGGCGGCTGGCCTGCTCAGGCCCCAGTCGGGGCATGTCTTGCTGCGCGGCAGCGAAGTGGCAGCGCCGGGGCCGCAACTGGGCTTCATGTTCCAGGCGCCGACGCTGCTGGACTGGCATACGGTGATCGACAACGTGCTGCTGCCCGTGTCGCTGCAGCGCAAACCCACGCAGCAGGACCGACAGGCAGCCATGCAGTTGCTGGAGCAACTGGGCCTTGCCGAACATGCTTCGCTCTATCCGCGCCAGCTCTCGGGCGGACAGCAAAGTCGCGCGGCGCTGGCGCGAGCCCTGATTCTGGAGCCGCCGCTGCTGCTGCTCGACGAGCCTTTTGCGGCGCTGGATGCCATTACGCGTGCCGAACTGCAGGACGATTTGCTGCGCACCTGCCAGCGCCATGGGACGACGGTGCTCTTTGTTACCCACGACATCAACGAGGCCGTCTATCTGGGTGACCGCATTGCACTCATGCATGGCGGCCGCATCGTGGACGACTGGTCCGTCGAGCTGCCACAGCCGCGCCAGCAGAGCCTGCGCCATGGCGCGGCGTTCAACGACTATTGCGCGCGCATTCGCGCATCCATGGACCGAGGTGGCGCATGAGCGGCCTGCTGAACAGAACACACTGGCTGTCTGCCTCGCTTTTGATAGCTGTCATCGCAATATGGGAAGTGGCTGCGAGGCAATTTGGCTTGTCGGCGCTGGTGCTGCCCGCGCCCTCGGCGGTGGCTCTGTCGCTGTGGTCGGGTCTCGCGTCCGGCTATTTCTGGCCGCATCTCCGGGCTACCTTGCAGGCCTTGCTGCTGGGGCTGCTCATAGGCAGTGCCGTGGGCTTGCTGGCCGGCATGGCTCTGGCCGAGTCCGAGTTGCTGGAGCGCGTGCTCAAGCCCTATGTAGTGGTCAGCCAGGTCGTGCCCAAGCTGGCTCTGGCGCCGCTGTTCGTGCTGTGGTTCGGCTTCGGCATGCTGCCCACGGTACTGATCACGGCGCTGATCTGCTTTTTTCCATTGATGGAAAACACATTGACGGGCCTGCGGCAGGTGGATGGCCAGCGCCTGCAGCTGTTTCGCATGCTGGGCGCAACCAGGCTGCAGACCTTGCTGCGCCTGAAACTGCCGACCGGACTGCCCGCGATTCTGGCCGGGCTGCGCGTGGCCGTCGTGCTGGCGCTGGTCGGTGCCGTGGTGGCCGAGTTCATGGGTGCAAGCCAGGGCCTGGGTGCCGTGGTCATTGCCGCCCAGGGAATGATGGACACCACGCTGATGTTTGCGGCGCTGGTGCTGATTGCCGTCATGGGCCTGCTGCTGTATCAGGCCTGCCTTGTTCTGGAGCGCTATTTGCTGCGCTCCCATCACTTTTCAACCTCGCAGTCGGGCGACCGGGCCTGACTGCATCTTCAAACCATTTGTCATGCACTCCAGCAACCAGACTTTGTTCATCTCTCGCCGCAGCCTGCTCGGCGCCTGTGCAGGCCTGAGCGGCCTTGCCATGACCGGCACCAGCATGGCGGTTCCTCTGCAGGGCAAGATTCGCCTGGCCGGCTGGAGCAAGCCCATCAGCGAGATCACCAATATTCTGGTCGAGCCCGAAAAAGGATTCTTCAAGGCGAACGGCGTGGAACTGGCCTATCTGCCCGGAGCGGGCGGCGGCGATGCGATTCGCAACATCCTCAGCGGCCAGGCCGACGTGGCGTTTACTGACCCCGGCTCCTTCTTCATGGCTCTGGACAAGGGCGAGAAGCTGGTGGCGATCTACGACATCTATCCGCAGAACGTGTTCAATGTGGTTTCGCTCAAGTCCTCGGGCATTCGCAAGCCCGCAGACCTCAAGGGCAAGAAGATCGGTGTCTACAGCCTTGCCAGCGGCACGCGCCAGAACCTGTTGGTGATGCTGCATCAGGCCGGCCTCAAGGAGTCGGATGTGAGCATTGTCGTGACCGGCCTGTTGAACTTTGCGCCCCTGATGCAAGGGCAGGTTGACGCCACGGCCGCCACGGATACCGGCCTGGCTGTGGGACTGCGCAAGGGCATCGGCGAAGTCAATGTGATGCAGGTCAGCGACCACCTCAATATGTCCAGCGACATGTTTGTGGTGCGCGAGGAGGTGTTCCAGCAGAAGAAGGACTTGCTCAAGGCATTCGTCAAGGGCTACCGCGAAAGCGCTGCCTGGATGATGGCGAATCCCGAGGAGGCCTCGGTGCTGGCCAGCAAATATGCCATCGACGGCACGCGTCGCGATATCAATCTGGATGTGATCCGCCTGCGTAACGCCTCTTCCATGCCGGCAGTCCAGGGCCAGCCGCTGGGCAGCTTCGATATGGCTGCGCTGCAAAAAGGTGCCGATGCCTATCGTGCGCTGGGCATGGTGCAGCGTCAGATCAAGGTGGCGGATGTGGTTGTGCCGCTGTAAATCTCCCCCTGGAGGCGCGTTGCCTGTGCGGCCCCGCGCCTTGGGGGAGGACAGCATTGCAGTGGGGCGGCGAGGCCGCCAAGGCCCTTGCCTGCTGTCTCTTCCCGGGGATCTGCCAGTGTTTGAACGGAAATCGTGAATATGAGTCAGTCTTCTTCAATGGGCTTGCGCGGCAAGGTGGTGCTGGTGACGGGCGCCAGCCGCGGCATCGGTGCGGCGATTGCCCTGGCGTTTGCGCGCGAGGGGGCGGCGGTGGCCGTCAACTACCTGTCCAATGACGAGGCTGCAGCCTGCACCGTGGATGCCTGCCTGGCCGCGGGCAAGGACTCGGGCGGCGATGCCTGGGCGGTCAAGGCCGATGTGGGCTCGCCCGATGCGGTGCAGAGCATGGTGGACGGCATCGTGCGCGAAGCGGGGGGCATTGATATCGTGGTCAACAATGCCTTCAGGCCCTATGCATTCGATCCGGAACGCCGCAGCCGTTTTGACGATCTGCAATGGGCGGACTATCAGGCACAGTTCGACGGGGCCGTCGGTGCAAGCTTCAATGTCTGTCGTGCGGTGCTACCGCTGATGCGCCAGCGCGCGCGCGGCAGCATTGTCAACATCGTCAGCAATCTGGTGGAGCAGCCTGTTGTCGCCTATCACGACTACACGACATCCAAGGGGGCCTTGCTGGCTTTCAGCCGCAATCTGGCCAGCGAGCTCGGGCCTGTGGGCATCCGCGTCAACTGTGTGGCGCCCGGTCTGGTCTATCCCACGCAGGGTACACAGGGCAGCAAGGAGTCTTTTCGTGAATCGCTGATGGCGGCCACGCCGCTGCGCCGACTGGCACGGCCCGAAGATGTGGCTGGGCCGGTGCTGTTCCTGGCGTCGGAGCTCAGCGGTTTCATGACCGGGCAGCTGCTGCTGGTGGACGGCGGTCTGGTGATGCGCTGAGCTGCCGGGCAGCAAGGCAAAGCCTGTCTGCCTTCTTGACCTTACTGCTTGGCAGTTGCCTGGGCGTGGTCCATCGCGTCGATGATGGCCACGCCGGTCTGCTGTACGCCCGGAGCGTTGAAGCCTGGGCCTGGCGTGACGGCAGGGTGGCTGAGCAGCTTCTCGGCCATGCTGGGCGCTGCGGCAGGAGTGCTGGCCTGTACGGGGGAAGGCGGGTTGGCGGCAGGCTTGGCAGTTGCCTGTTCGGTGGAGTCCAGATAGTCGTTATAGCGCTTGTAGGCCTGACGCTCGCTGCGAGTCTGCTCCTGCTGCTGCTGTGAATGCTTGAAGTATCGATAGGCGACCGTACCCAGAATCAGTGCTGCCACCAGAAATACGGCAATAGCGGTGACGACGAGGTTCTCGTCGGAGCGCTGAGGCGATTGACGGACGGCGGTGGGCATGGGACGGGAAGCTGGCATCTGGGAAGGCATGTCCGAGCAACCGAGACTCGGACCTGATCGGTATCTAACTGTTTTCAGCGTATCAAAAATAGCGGGTTCAGGCCTTCAGATCGGCAGTTTTTTCCAGAACTTCAGTCGGAAATGTCCAAAACCTTGGTCGTGAGCAAGTTTGTTGCGCAAAAAAGCCGGTACGCCCTGGGCGGTACCGGCTTTTGCAGCTTTGCCCGCTATCAGGCAGCGACGGCTTGTGCTTGCTCGATCTGAGCCTTGGCTGCTTCCATGGCGGCAGCCTTGGCGTCGGGGCCCATGGCCACGCCTTCGGCACGAACGATGGTCACGTCGGTCACGCCCATGAAGCCGAAGATCACCTTCAGGTAGCTTTCCTGGTGCTCCATGGCCTGGCCCGCTTCGCTGGTGGAGTATGCGCCGCCGCGAGCGGAAGCGACGATGACCTTCTTGTCGCCGGCCAGACCCACGGGACCGGTGGCGGTGTACTTGAACGTACGGCCAGCCTGGGCGATGCGGTCCAGCCAGGCCTTCAGCTGCGAGGGGATGGTGAAGTTGTAGAAGGGGGCACCCACCACGATAACGTCAGCAGCCAGGAATTGGCTGACCAGCGCTTCGGAGACGGCGTTTTCCTGGCGTTCGACTTCGGTGGCAGCGGCCTGGCCGGTGCGAAAGCCCAGAGATTGCGCGCTCAGGTGGCTGGGGGCGCTCACGGCCAGGTCCAGGTAGTCCACCTTGGCTTCGGGGTTGGCCTGCTTGAGGTTGGCAACGATATCGGCTGTCAGGGAGCGGGTGACGGAACTGGAGCCAGTGATGGAAGAGTCGATGTGCAGGATTTGCATATTGGTACCTATACCTCTAAAAATGAGTAAGAGAGCACTTCTTGCCCAGCTCGGATGCTGCGTTGCGGCAAAACAGTGATTCGTTTTGAATTGCAATGGGATAGATTGTAGATTTGTTTAGATTCGGCAATAAGTCTGCAAAAATGCGATAGATCGTTCCAAATATCAATTCAATCGAGTCCAAGGATATATGCATGGTGGATCTCAACGACATGCTGTACTTCGTCGAAGTGGTCGAGCGCGGCGGCTTTGCCGCTGCGGGGCGGGCACTGGGTATTCCCAAGTCGCGCCTCTCGCGCCGTGTTGCTGAACTTGAGGCCCACCTTGGGGTGCGCTTGCTGCAACGCACCACCCGCAAGCTGTCTCTGACACAAGTGGGGGAGACCTTTCTGCGCCACGGCCAGGCCATGCGCGATGCCGCCCTGGCAGCGTCGGATGCCGTGGCCGAAGTCCAGACCGAGCCGCGCGGCACCATTCGTGTGACCTGCCCGGTGACACTGGCGCAGACCGTCCTGGGCGAGCTGATGCCCGAATTCCTCAAGCGCTGCCCGCTGGTGCAGGTGGAGATGCAGGTCACCAACCGCCCAGTCAATCTGGTCGAGGAGGGGGTTGATGTCGCATTGCGCGTGCGTGCCACGCTGGAGGACAGCGGCTCCATGGTCGTCAAGCGACTCGACAGCTCGCGCCAGATTCTGGTGGCCAGCCCCGATCTGCTGCAGCGCCAGGGCACGCCCAGGTCGCTGGAGGACTTGCAGTTGCTGGACAGCATGGCGATGACGGCAGTCGACGGTCATTCCAGCCTGCTGCTCGTCGGGCCCGAAGGCAAGGAGCATCGGCTGCAGCTGCAGCCGCGCTATGTGGTCGATGACTTGCTGACGCTGAAATTTGCGGCCCTGGCCGGCAGCGGCATGTGCTGGCTGCCTGACTATATGTGTCAGGACGAATTGACCCGGGGCACTCTGGTGCAGTTGCTGCCGCAATGGGCACCTCCGCGCGGCATCGTGCATGCGGTGTTCCCCTCGCGGCGTGGGTTGGCACCGGCGGTGCGGCATTTCCTGGACTTCCTTGGGGAGCGCATGCCGGGCAGCAGCATCTCTGCCGTGCAAAAGGCAGCATTGGCCTCGGCGCAGCATTAGCTTCTGCCCATAAGATAACAACAAAACATTCGTTGGGATTTGGGCAGGCCTTGCCCACAATGACTGCCTTGTTATCAGATCAGGAGCACGCCGGGCTTTTTTCCTCTGGCCCGGCTGGCGCTTCGAGATTACAGGAGGCAGCATGACATCCCCATTTCGTATCGTGATCGTGCCTGGCTGGCGCAACTCCGGTCCCGGCCATTGGCAAAGCCTGTGGGCTGAGCAGCTGGAAGGCGCCGTGCGTGTACAGCAGCAGGACTGGCTGGTGCCGCACCGCGATGCCTGGGTGGAGGAGCTGGAGAGAGTCTTGCTCGCCGATGAGCGACCTGCCGTCATCGTGGCTCACAGCCTGGGCTGCATCACGACCGCGCATCTGGGCGAGGCTGCCGCGGCGCGCGTTCATGGCGCCTTGCTCGTGGCTCCTGCCGACCCCGAGCGTCGCGCCCAGTTGGCGGACTTCGCGCCAGTGCCCTATGCGCCGCTGCCCTATCGCAGCGTGCTGGTGGCCAGCAGCAATGATCCGTTCTGCCCCATTCGCCGTGCGGGCGCTTATGCCAGGGCCTGGGGCAGCGAGCTGGTGCGTTTGCAGAACGCCGGACATATCAATATCGAGTCGGGCTTTGGCGCCTGGCCGCTGGGGCTGGCACTGCTGCAATCGCTGACCGAGCAGGGCGGCTGGAATGCTCAGACCTCGGCCCGGCCCTTGCAGGCAACTGCACTTGCAGCCTGAAATCCAGGGGCTGTTCCTCTTTCATGCTTTTCTTTTGATAGCTGTATGCGCTTTCTGATAGAGCGCTTACGGCTATTTTTACCTTGAACTCGCGTGCTGTTTTATTCTTTATATTGAATTTCAGAAAAACAAAGAAAAATATATTCTTTTGAGTTTTAAGGAGTCGTTCGCACAATGTCTACATCTATACACATTGCTCAAGAAAAGGCAGCGAACCATGCATTCCGTGAAGCTCAAGACATTGTTGGCATCCATCGCACTGGCAGCAGCAGGCGCTGCCTCGGCACAGACTCAGCTGCTCAATGTCTCCTATGACGTGGCCCGCGAGTTCTACAAGGATTACAACGCTGCCTTTATCGCCCATTACAAGAAGACCAAGGGCGTGGACATCAAGGTGGATCAGTCCCATGGCGGCTCCAGTGCCCAGGCCCGCGCCGTCAACGACGGCCTGGCTGCCGATGTGGTGACTTTCAACACGACCACCGATGTGGATTTCCTGGCCCAGAACGGCGTGGTTGCCAAGGACTGGAACAAGAAGTTCCCGCATGACGCATCGCCCACTACATCGACCATGCTGTTCCTGGTGCGCAACGGCAATCCCAAGAACATCAAGGACTGGTCCGATCTGGTGCGCCCAGATGTGAAGGTCGTGGTGGTCAACCCCAAGACCGGCGGCAATGGTCGCTACGCCTATCTGGCAGCCTGGGGTTCGGTGCGTGAAAAGGGCGGCACCGATGCGCAAGCGGCCGAATTCGTGCAGAAGCTCTACAAGAACGTGCCCGTGCTGGGCAAGGGCGGTCGCGATGCGACCAGCATCTTCTTGCAGCGCAATATCGGAGATGTGCTGATCACCTTCGAATCCGAAGTCGTGTCCGTGGACCGTGAATTCGGTCAGGGCAAGGTCGACGCGGTCTACCCTTCGGTGAGCATCGTGGCCGAGAACCCCGTGGCCGTGGTCGAGCGCACCGTGGCCAAGAAGGGAACGACCCAGCTGGCCAACGACTATCTGCAGTGGCTGTACTCTGACGAAGCGCAGGAAATCGCTGCCAAGCATGCGATCCGCCCGCGCTCCGAAGCAGTGCTGAAGAAGCACGCCGACCAGTTCAAGCCCATCAAGCAGTTCACCGTGGCCAAGTACTTCGGTTCGCTGACCGAAGCGCAGAAGGTGCACTTCAACGATGGCGGCCAGTTCGACAAGCTCTACACCCCCGGTAAATAAAGACTCCCCCTGAGCGGCTATGCCGCTTCCCCCTCTCTCGCTGCGCGGGAGGGGGCGACGCCCCAAGCGTAAGGGGCGGCCCTTGCTCGGCGTCCCTGTGGGGCGCCTGCCTGTTCATAGGCCCGGCATGTTGGCTGCAATCACTTTTTCTACATCGCCTTTTGAATATGTCCTCTGCTGCTCTAGCCCCCCGCAAGGCGCGTAGTGCCAAGCGAGTGTTGCCCGGTTTCGGGTTGACGCTGGGCTACACCATTTTTTATCTGAGCATCATCGTGCTTATCCCGCTGGTAGCCCTGCTGTTCAAAAGCTTCTCATTGACCTGGGAACAGTTCTGGACTGCGGTATCGGCGCCGGCCGTGGTCGCTTCCTACGAGCTGTCCTTCACCATGTCCTTTATCGCGGCCTGCGTGAACGTGGTGTTCGGCATGCTGATCGCCTGGGTGCTGGTGCGCTACCAGTTCCCCGGCAAGAAGGTGGTGGATGCGCTGGTCGATCTGCCGTTTGCGCTGCCTACGGCCGTGGCCGGTATCTCGCTGTCGGCGCTGTATGCGGGCAATGGCTGGATCGGACAGTACTTCGAGTCGTTGGGCATTCAGATGGCCTACAACCCCAAGGGCATCGCCATTGCACTGATTTTCATCGGTCTGCCTTTTGTGGTGCGTACCGTTCAGCCGGTGCTTGAAGACTTCGAGAAGGAGCTGGAAGAGGCGGCAACCAGCCTGGGCGCATCGCGCTGGCAGATTTTCTACAAGGTCATACTGCCGCATATCGGTCCGGCGCTGCTGACCGGCTTTGCCATGGCTTTTGCGCGCGCCGTGGGTGAATATGGCTCGGTGATCTTCATTGCCGGCAACATTCCCATGGTCTCGGAAATCACTCCGCTGATCATCATGGCCAAGCTGGATCAACACGATGTAGCCGGTGCCACGGCCGTGGCCGTGGTGATGCTGCTGATCTCTTTTGTATTGCTGCTGCTGATCAACGCACTGCAGGCATGGCAGCGCAAGGCGCAGGGAGGCCGCTGATGTCTTCGATTCACGCAGCGATTCAGGCGCTGTTTCCCAATCTGCTGCCCATCTGGGCGCATCTTTTCACCATCGTCGCCATTGCTCTGCTGGTCCTGGTCGTGCTCTACAAGATCACGGCCCCGCCCAAGAGCGCCAAGCTGGAGAAGATGACCACGACCGAGCCGCGCTGGGTGCGCTGGGTTCTGACCACAGTGGCCCTGCTGTTCATGTTGATCTTCCTGATCCTGCCGCTGCTGTCCGTCTTTGGCGAGGCGCTGCGCAAGGGCTGGGATGTCTATGTCACGTCGCTGGGCGAGCCCGATGCGATCTCGTCCATCAAGCTCACGTTGATCACGGCGCTGATTGCCGTGCCCCTGAATCTGGTCTTCGGCGTGGCCGCCGCCTGGTGCATCGCCAAGTACGAGTTCAAGGGCAAGGCCTTTTTGACCACCTTGATCGATCTGCCATTCTCCATCTCGCCCGTGGTTGCCGGTCTGATGTACGTGCTGGTGTTTGGCGCCAACGGCTGGCTGGGCCCCTGGCTGGCCAAGCATGAGATCCAGATCATCTTTGCCGTGCCCGGCATCGTGCTGGCCACCGTGTTCGTGACCTTTCCCTTCATCGCCCGTGAACTGATCCCGCTGATGCAGGCCCAGGGCAGCGACGAAGAGCAGGCCGCCATCGTGCTTGGCGCTTCGGGCTGGCAGACCTTCTGGAATGTCACCCTGCCCAATATTAAATGGGGTCTGGTCTATGGCGTGATTCTGTGCAACGCCCGTGCCATGGGCGAGTTCGGTGCCGTGTCCGTTGTCTCCGGCCATATCCGGGGCCAGACCAACACCATGCCGCTGCATGTGGAAGTGCTGTATGCCGACTATCAGGCGGCAGCCGCCTTTGCCGTGGCATCGCTGCTGGCGCTGCTGGCGCTGGTGACACTGGTGATCAAGTCCCTCGCCGAATGGCGTGCCGAGCAGCAGGCCAGGGCCGCTGCCGAAGCACCGCCCGAGCGCCCAGGCCAGATCAGCCTCGCAACGAACAAAACCGCCAAGGCAGCCTGAGCTGCCCGGATCAGAACAAGAGATTCATCATGAGTATCGAAATTCGTAATGTCAGCAAGCAGTTCGGCGATTTTCAGGCCCTGCGCGATGTGAGTCTGGATATCAAATCGGGCGAACTGATCGCCTTGCTCGGCCCGTCGGGCTGCGGCAAGACCACGCTGCTGCGCATCATCGCGGGTCTGGAGACTGCCGATGTGGGCAGCATCCACTTCAGCGGTGAAGACACCACCGATGTGCATGTGCGAGACCGCAACGTGGGCTTCGTGTTCCAGCACTACGCGCTGTTCCGCCATATGACGGTGTTCGAGAACGTGGCTTTCGGCCTGCGTGTCAAGCCGCGCAAGGAACGCCCCAGCGAGGCAGTGATCAAGGAAAAGGTCATGAAGCTGCTCAAGCTGGTGCAGCTGGACTGGATTGCCGAGCGCTATCCATCGCAACTCTCGGGCGGCCAGCGTCAGCGTATCGCGCTGGCCCGTGCCCTGGCTGTTGAACCCAAGGTGTTGCTGCTTGACGAGCCCTTTGGTGCCCTGGATGCCAAGGTGCGCAAGGAGCTGCGACGCTGGCTGCGCCAGTTGCACGACGAGTTGCATGTGACCTCCATCTTCGTGACCCACGACCAGGAGGAAGCCCTGGAAGTGGCGGATCGCGTGGTGGTCATCAATCAGGGCAAGATCGAACAGGAAGGCACGCCCCAGCAAGTCTGGGATAACCCCGCCACTCCGTTTGTCTATGGCTTCCTGGGCGATGTGAACCTGTTCAAGGGCCGCGCCAGCGATGGCCGGGTCTATCTGGACGAAGGCATGCAGCTGGACAGCAGCGATGCGCGCGGTGCCCAGGACAGCCAGGCTTTTGCCTATGTGCGACCCCATGATCTGGAAGTGGAGCGCTATTCCCCGGGCCAGAACCTCGACGCCCAGGGGCGCCCCACAGGCATCGTGGCTCAGCTTTCGCGCGCCATTGTGGTCGGCCCCATTGCAAGGCTGGAACTTATTCCCTCCGAGACCACACCAAATGCCAGCCATGCCGGGGAAGACGGGTTGATTGAAGCCCAGATTCCCGCACAGCAGTTCAAGGACATGGGTCTGCGCGAAGGTGAAACCCTGGTGGTGACGCCGCGCCGGGCCAAGGTGTTCCTGGATGAGGCTGCCGGGATTTGATACCCCCTGAGGCGCTATGCGCCTTACCCCTGCCTCTCAGGCGGGGGCGCAGAGTCGCCGAGAGGCGGCTCTGGCTTGCAGTCTCCTGCGAAGGAGTCGTGCAGGCATCAGAGGGCGTTATCCTTGGTGCTGGCATGATTCAGAAATTTCGCAGAAAGAATATTGATGCTTCAATGGTTTGAAACCGCGCCGCGGCGCATCCTGGCGCTGATCAGCGTCGCCTGTGTGGCCATGCTGGCGTTTGGCCTTTACCTGCAGCATGTGGTGGGTCTGGAGCCTTGCCCCATGTGCATCGTACAGCGCTATGCACTGATTTTGGTAGCTATCTTCACAGGGCTGGCAAGCTTTAGAGACCAAAAAGGCTGGTGGATGAGCTTTGGCATTCTGGCCCTGTTGGCCAGCGGTTTCGGTGCGTTTGTGGCGGCACGCCAAAGCTGGCTGCAGTGGTATCCACCCGAGTTTGCGACCTGCGGCCGTGACTTCTACGGCATGATCGAGCACTACTCCTTCAGCCGCTCCATTCCCATGATCTTTCAGGGCTCGGGCGACTGTGCGGCCATTGACTGGACTTTGCTGGGCGGCTCCATTGCCAACTGGTCGTTTGTCTGCTTCGTGGCGTTTTTCGTGATTCTGGCCATGCTGTTGATCAAGGGCGTAAAGCGCTGAATTCCGGCGACATCCAAACTATAAAGCCCCGGCAAGCGTAAGCTGCCGGGGCTTTTTCATGGCTTGGAAACACTGGCCGTAGCTGTCACTCCAGCAGCTGCAGCCATGGTTTCACCATTAGAGGCTTTCCACGCTCTCGCCAACAAATGTCGGCCCCTTGCTGCCGGGCAACCAGCCCGGATAGGTTTCCATGACTTCGGCAAACAGGGCCGAGTCAATCCAGCGCTGCAGCCAATGCTGAAGATGAGGCCAGGGCTGCTCGTTCCACTGCGCTTCGTCGATGCGCGCGTACTGGCGCACAAAGGGGCGCAGTGCCATATCGGCCAGACTGGGGTTCAGACCGAACAGATAGCCGGTTTCCTCGAGCTGATCGTTCAGTGCCGACAACCAGGTCAGCGCGTCGGCCTGGGCCTGGTTCACGGCCTCGGCATCGTGGCGCTCGGGGTATTTGCAGCGATCAAGAGCCTGTTTGAAGAAGCCGTCGTTGCGCTCGATCAGAGCCAGCATGTCCTCCAGGCTGCCATGCGTGGGTTGCAGCCAGCCATCGGGGTCGTTGCCGTGCAGCGCATGCAGCATCACCTCCAGGCTCTGATCAATGACTTTTCCGTCCTGCAGCACCAGCACTGGCACCGTGCCCTTGGGCGATGCGTCGAGCAGTGCCTGTGGCTTGTTGCGCAGATTGATTTCACGCAGTTCGCAAGCCAGGCCCGCATGGGCCAGCGCCAGACGGGCTCGAATGGCATAGGGGCAGCGACGGAAGGAGTACAGGACGGGCAGGGTGGCGGCGGCAGTCAAGGCAGGTATCTGATGAGATGAATGAAACCAAAGCGCCATGGCGCTTGCTGGGCGTGTACTGTACCTCTTGCCCTGAAGCCATGCAGACCTGTGCGGCTTAGATGTTTTGGAGTACTCACGGATTGATAGCTTGAAACGATTGGAGTGAAACGGTTTTAGCCATTAAAGAGCGCTGGTTTCAGTCAGTTTGCAACTGGGTCATCAGCCATTGTCTGAAGGTTTGCAAGGCGGCGCTGGCCTGACGCGATTTGAGATAGGTCAGCCAGTAGGCGCCGGTGTCGACCTCATGGGCAAAAGGGCGCACCAGCCGGCCCTGTTGCAGCATGTGCTCGAACATGCGTGCGGGCAGCAGGGCAATGCCTGCGCCCTGAGCGGCGGCCTCGGCCAGCGTTAGCGAAGAGTCGAACATGGCTCCGCGCGCCAGCGGGGCAGCCTGCTCAAGGCCGGCAAACCAGCCTTCCCATTCCTGCGTGCGGTAGGAGCGCAGCAAGGTTTGCCGGGCCAGGTCGGCAGGCTCGCGCAGCTGTTGTGCCAGCATGGGGGTGCACATGGGCGAGAGCGGTGCGCGCAGCAGCATCTGCGCATGCGTGCCATGCCAGGCACCGTCGCCAAAGCGCACGGCGGCGTCCAGCCCTTCGCCGGCCAGATCCACGCGATTGTTATTGGTCAGCAGCCGAAGATCTATGTAGGGATGCAACTGCTGGAACTGGCTCAGCCTGGGGATCAGCCAGCCTATGGCAAAAGTGCCGACCACGCCCACGGTCAGAATTTCGCGTGGTCGTGGTTCTGCCACCTGCTGCAGCGATTGCTCTATGCGCTCAAAGCTCTGTGCCACCACGGGCCACAAGGCCTGGCCTTCGTCGGTCAGGGCCAGGCCGCGCGGCAGGCGGCGAAACAAAGGCTTGCCAAGGCGCTCTTCGAGATTACGGATGTGCTGGCTGACGGCGGCCTGCGTCACATGCAGCTCCTGTGCGGCGCGAGTCAGGCTCTGGTGACGGGCGGCCGCATCAAACATGCGCAAGGCGTTCAGTGGTAGCTGCATATCTCAATCAAGATAAAAGTTTTTCTAATGGATGGTGTCAATTATTACTGCTGGTTCATACGAATCTACCGATTTATGCTTCAAACCATGACAGTTAACCAAAAGAGGATCTTATGCAGCGACGCAGCATGCTGACAACAGGACTGGCCTTGGGGCTGGGGGCCTGGGGACTGAGCGGCTGTGCTTTTATCTCCAAGCAGCAAGCCGCAGCAGCGAGAACATTGAGCGACGAGTTGGCGGCGTTGGAGATTCAGGCCCAGGGCCGATTCGGCCTGTATGTGCTGGATACCGTCAGTGGCGCCGAGGCGGGCTGGCGCGGCGATGAGCGCTTTCCCATGTGCAGCACCTTCAAGACCTTGTTGGCTGCACGCATGCTGTATCTGGCACAGCGAGATGAAATTCGTCTGTGGCGCAAGCTCTATTACTCTCCTTCCGAAGTCGTGGCCTGGTCGCCGATATCCGAAAAGCGCGCGGGTGCCAATGGAGGCATGACGGTGCAGGAACTGTGTGAAGCGATGGTGCTTGTCAGCGACAACACGGCGGCCAATGTGCTGCTGGAGGCCAGCGGCGGGCCGGCGGCGCTGACGCAATGGCTGCGCGAGCTGGGGGACGGCATCACCCGGCTGGACCGCAACGAGCCTTCGCTGAACACTGCGCTGCCCGGCGATGAACGCGACACAACGACGCCACAAGCCATGGTGCAAAGCCTGCAGAAGCTGCTGCTGGGCGATGTGCTGGAGGGCTATGCCCGCGCCTTGTTGCAGCAGTGGCTGGTGGACAGCCGTACCGGTGACAAGCGCGTGCGCGCCGGCATGCCCGGCGACTGGACAGTGGGCGGCAAGACAGGCAGCGGCGAGAGGGGCACGGCTTGCGACACTCTCATCGTCTGGCCTACCGCACAATCTGCGCCGCTGCTGGTGACGGCGTATCTGACCGGCAGCCCGCTCGATGGGGCGGGGCGCGAAGCCGTGTTGGCCAGGGCTGGCGAAGCGATCAAACGCTGGTATTACACGATCTGAACCAGCGGCGGTCATTTCGATCATAGGCAAGGATCTTGCCTGCCTGCAGGCTTGAGGGAAGCGCTGTTACAGAAGCCTGACCGTCCACTCGAATGCAGTCCGCAGGGCGCTCTGTGGGCTCGCCTTTCAGGCTTGAGGTTTGCTGCCAGGCAGGGTAGGGGGGCTGGCCAATCACAAGTCCTGTCCGAGCCTTGAGCTTGAACTTGGGTAGGCCCGGCAGCAGTTGTTGCGCCTGAATGGCTGATCGCAGGAGATGACCCGGGGCGGAGCTCACCCAGCCGCGCTAGCGGTGCAGACGCAAGTTCAAAGTTTGTCGTGACGCCGGCTCTGCATTGATGCGAAGAGGCGTCGAGATCTGTCATTTAATGAGATTGATTCTCATTTTCTGATAGAGTCTGCGCTTTCCCGCTCCGTAGCTGCATGTTTTGCGGCCGATTCCAGAGCCTGGGCGGCATGCCTCGCAAGAGGTCGAGGTGTACCCGTGGTTGCGCACTATTACGCAGAACTCGTCAGTTTCTTTGCTCGCTCGCTCAATAGCCGGGATGCGGCTGCGGATGTCGTGCAGGAAAGCTATGCCCGCGTCTTTGCCATGCAATCGCGAGAGCTTGCGGTACGGGATTTGCGAGCACTGCTGTTTCGTACCGGCAAGAACATTGTGATCGACGATGCGCGCCGCCGCGCTGCAGAAGCACGCATGCTGGAAACCCTGGCGGTGGTGGGGGCCGATGAGGCGCCCTCGGCCGAGCGTCAGGTGCAAGGGCGACAGCAACTGGTCTTGCTGTCACGGCGCCTGCAAGCCATGCCGCGCAAGCGTCGCGAGGTGTTTGTGCTGGTGCGCATCTATGGCTTCAGCCATGCCGAGGCAGCAGCGCATATGAATATCAGCGAAGCCGCCATCGAAAAACATGTGGTGCGTGCCGTCTGCGATTGCATGGGGCTCAAGTCATGAAGGCCGAGATGCCCGAGCGCAAACGGCTGGAATACGCCTTGTTGCTGATTGCTCGCCAGCATGGCGCAAGTACCGAAGCAGCGCAGGTAGCGGCAGAGACGCTGGAACGCTGGCGTGCCAGTGAGCCCGCGAATGAACTGGCGGCCCAGGCTGCCATGGCGGGCTGGGCGCAGACTGATGGCAGTGCTTTGCAAGGCGATATGCCCATGCCCGCCACCCAGTCGGCGCGTGCGCAGCAGACGCGCCGGCGTGCGCTTTCCGTGCTGGGAGTCGCTGGTGTGGGAGGCCTTGCCGGCATGCTTGGCCGCTGGCACTGGCTGCAGCCACTGGAGCAGATCGCGCTGCATACAGGTCATGGCCAGCAACTGAGCCGCCATCTGGCCGATGGCAGCCAGCTCGATCTGGCGCCTGGCACCGATGCCTCGGTGGTGCTCTACCGCCAGCGCCGCGAGATCCATCTGCGCCAGGGCGAAATTCGGCTCGACGTGGCCCATGATGCACAGAGGCCGTTGGAGGTCCACACGGCCCTGGGCCGGGTGCGTGTGCTGGGTACGGTTTTCTCTGTGGCCTTTCGGCCTACCGGCCTGCAGGTCAGCGTCGCCCAGGGCCGTGTGGCCGTGTGGCAGCAAGCCCGCATGACGGATCAGAATCCCGATGCCATGCTGGGTGCCGGCCAAGGCCTGCGCATCTATGCAGGCGGCGAGATCGCGCACTACTCGCTCAATGCTTCGGATGTGGGCGCCTGGCGCGAAGGCTGGCTGGTGTTCGACCGCACGCCACTGACCGAAGTCGTGGCGCGCTGGAATGACTATCTGGCCCAGCCGATGCTGCTGGACGATGGGGCTTCTTTGCAATCCCTGCGATTGACCGGCAGCTTCAAGCTGCGCGAGCCTGCCATCTTCATTGCCAGCCTGTCGCGCTCCCTTCCGGTGCGCGTGGAGCCACTGGCCGATGGCCGCACCGTCATCCGTCGGCGCTGACGGCCGGCAAGGCCGGATGAAAGTTTTTGTCCGGTACAAGCCATTTCATGCGTCCTCACTGTGAAAGCACTTAGACAAGCACTTCACAGGATGCATTTGATGAAAAGAAATCACTCTCATTTTTCTTCTGTTCAAGAGGAGGGGATGGCTGCGGGTTCGCATTGCGGAGGTCTGCGCGCAGTGACTTTGGCCAGTGCCATGGCCTGTCTGTCTTGGTCAGCTCTGGCGGTATTATCGACAGCTCATGCCCAGGTCGCCAGCAGCCAGACGGCCATGTCCACCTCGCGCAGCCTGAGCCTGCCTGCGCAGCCGCTGGGACAAGCATTGAATGCACTGGCCCGCACCTGGGGGGTGTCGGTCTCGGTTGACGCTGCATTGGTGGAAGGCCGCACGGCGCCGGCGCTGCAGGGCGTGCAGACCTTGAACGAGGCGCTGGCCAAGGCGCTTGCGGGGAGCGGACTGGAGGCCTTTCCTGTCGGGGCGGCCATCACCGTGCGTCGCCACAGCAGCCAGACCGGCATGCTGGGCGAGGTGACGGTGACGGCCCTGGCCCAGCGTGAAGCCACGGAAGGCAGCGGCTCGTATGCCGCCTCGCATGTGTCCCTGGGCAAAGGGCAGGACATCCGCGAGACACCACAGTCGATCTCGGTGGTGACGCGCCAGCGCATTGAAGATCAGGCCATGAGCAATGTGGGGGAAGTGATGCAGCAGACCACCGGCGTGACGGTGGACTATGGCGGCGCGGGAGGGTTGGGCGGTGCGGCCACCAAGTTTCTGTCGCGCGGCTTCGAGATCAGCAATGTGCAGATCGACGGTGCCAGTGTGGACGCTTTCAGCCAGCAACTGTTCGACCCCAATCTGGCCATGTATGACAGCGTGCAGGTGGTACGCGGCGCCAACGGCCTGTTCAGCGGCAATGGGGAGCCTGGCGGTGCCATCAATCTGGTGCGCAAGCGTCCCACGGCGCAAAAGCAGATTCTGGGCTCGGTGGGCGTCGGCAGCTGGAGTCGCAAACAGGCCGAGCTGGATGTTGCGGGTCCATTGAATGAAGCAGGGAGCCTGCGTGGTCGTGCTGTGCTCGCGCATTCTGACAAGGACTTCTTCTATCGCGGAGCGGAGTCGCGCAACAGCTTGCTGTACGGTGTTCTGGAGGCCGATGTGACAAGCTCCACCCGTGTGAGTCTGGGAGCCAGCTACGACAAGCTCAGGGCCACTCCCTGGCGCGAAGGCCTGCCGCGTGCCGCCAATGGCGACGATCTGAAGCTGTCTCGCAAAACTGCGCTGATGGCGGGCTGGAGCCACTATGACAAGAGCGCCAAGGAGGTCTTTGCGCAGCTCGACCAGCAGCTGGCGGGAGACTGGAAGCTCAAGGCCCAGCTCAATTATCAGAAGGTGGACAGCGATGCGCGGCTGGCCAGCCTCAGCGGAGCCGTTGACCCTGCAACAGGTCTTGGCGCCAACTGGACCGGCTTTTCCAACGACTTTCGTTCGGAGAAAAAAAGCCTGGATGTGCATGCCAGCGGCCCGTTCTCGCTGTTCGGTCGCAAACACCGCTTGCTGCTCGGCGCGGACTGGAGCAAGGTCCGTGACGATCAGGACACCTATTACTCCGAGATGGATACGCCGCTGTCTCTGACCAATGTCTATGAGTTCGATCCCGGCAGAATTCCCCCTGCGGTACGCGAACGCATGACGCGCAGCTATCCCGGCTACGGCGCCACTCAAAAAGGCTTTTATGGTCGTGCCAACCTGAGCCTGACGGATCAGCTCACCGCCATTGTCGGAGGACGTTATGCCAGCTACTCCTACGACACGCCATACATCAACTACAACGCCGATGGCAGTGTTCGGGCCAGCGGTCGCGAGTACTACAGCGAAAGCGGCATCTTCACCCCCTATGCGGGCCTGGTGTATGACCTGGGCAACCAGTGGACGGCCTATGGCAGCGTGACCGAGATCCACAAGTCGCAGGCCAATATGCTGGCCGGGCCGGCACCGGGGGCTGCGCTGGACCCGATCAAAGGCCGCAGCTTCGAGCTGGGCATGAAGGGGGAACTCGCCGATGGCAAGCTCAATACAGCGCTGGCCCTTTACCGTATCGAGCGCAAGGGGCAGGCGGTGCGTGATCCGCGTTATCCGGAAACGGATGTGGGGAATCTGGGCCTGAGCTGCTGCTATGTCGCGCAGGGCAAGATCATCAGCCAGGGGCTGGACATGGAAGTGACTGGTCAGCTGGCACAGGGCTGGCAGTTGTTTGCCGGCTATACCTACAACCACAATCGCAACAAGACCGACCCGTCGCAACTGGTCTATAGCTCCATCACACCCAAGCACCTGTTCAAGCTGTGGAGCACGTATCAGTTGCAGGGTCAGCTCTCGCCATGGACGGTGGGCGGTGGCGTGACGCTGCAAAGCGCCACCTATGTCAGCGGCACGGCCAACAGTTACAACCCGGCATCGGGCCAATACGATGGCAATGCCGTTCCCTTCCGCTTCACCCAGGCCGGCTACGCCGTCTGGGGCGCCAGCGTGCAATACCGCATCAATCGCAACTGGTCGGCTGCGCTCAATGTGCACAATCTGTTCGACAAGACTTACTACAAGACGGTTGGGACCTCGGGCAGCGGCAACTGGTATGGCGAGCCGCGTAGCGTGCTGTTGACCTTGCGTGGCGCGTTCTGAGCGGGCTGACATGAGCGGCAAGCCAGCATCCCGGCCCGGACTTCGCCAGACCATGTCATGGCTGCACACCTGGTGCGGCCTGGTGTGCGGCTGGCTGCTCTGCGCCATTTTTCTCACGGGCTCGATCAGCGTGTTCCGTGAGTCCATCACGCTATGGATGCAGGGGCTGCCACTGGAGGGCAGCGGCCAGCCGGCGCTTTCTCCGCAAGAGCGTCTGCAGGCCTTGCGGCTGGCCGAGCAGCATCTGAGCAAGACGGCGCCGGATGCCAGTATCTGGCGCATCGGTCTGCCGCTGCACACAGGCGATGGGGTCAAGGTATTCGCGCGTGCCCAGGACGGCGATCTGCAGGCCAGCCTGCATGTGCAGACTGGCGAAGTCCTGCCAGAGCCTGCCATGCGTCAGACCGAAGGCGGCCGGCATTTCATGTCCTTTCACTATTCCTTGCAGGGCGGTATCGCTGGCTTCTGGGTGGTGGGACTGGTGTCCATGTGCATGCTGGTGGCGCTGGTTTCGGGCGTGATTGTGCACCGGCGCATCTTTCAGGACTTCTTTACCTTCCGGCCCGGCAAGGGCCAGCGTTCCTGGCTGGATGCACACAATGCGTCGGCCGTGCTCACGCTGCCGTTTCTGTTCATGATCGTCTACACGGGACTCGCGCATTTCTACACCAGCTATATGCCCTGGCCGCTGCAATCGCTGTATGGGCAGGACCGTTCGGCCTACAGCCGCTACGAGTCCGAGTTGAACGCCAGATCCGAGGCGAATACACCCTCGAATGCACCAGCCATTGCAGTTGTGGACCTTGTCAGCCTTGCGCGGCAGGCCCAGTCCCTGCTGACGGAGCCTGTCGTGGGCGTGGTGGTGCAACGACCTGAGGGTGCGCCGGCCACGATACGCTTCACGGAAGGCAAGCCGGATACGGCAGTGACGCGCCGAATGGTCAACAGCGCCAATTCAGTGACATTCGATGCCGTCGACGGCGAGCTGCTGCAGCTATCCGCCAGTTCGCCGTCCAGTAGTTTTGCAGGCGATACCTATCCCGTCATCAGCGCGCTGCATCTGGTCACCTTTGGTGGCTGGGCGATGAAGTGGCTGTACTTTGTCCTGGGCCTGGTCGGCACGGCAATGATTGCCAGCGGATCGATCTTGTTTGCGGTCAAGCGCCGTGCAAGAAGCGGTTATGAATGGGGCGCGGCGACGCCCTCCATATACCGCTGCATCGATGCGCTCAATGTGGCGGCACTGGCAGGCTCGGCGCTGGCGTCCATTGCCTATCTGTATGGCAATCGTCTGCTGCCTCTGGTGCTGGAGGCGCGTTCCAGCTGGGAAATCTGTGTGTTCTTTGCGGTCTGGGTCCTGAGCCTGCTGCATGCGCTGCTGCGCACGGCGCGCCAGGCCTGGCGCGAACAGCTATGGATGCTAGCCTTGCTGTGTCTGGGCTTGCCGCTGCTCAATGTCATGACTACAGGCCAGCACCTGCTGCTGTACCTGGCGCAGGGCGATGGTCAGCGGGCAGGGCTGGAGCTGACCTGCATGGCGCTGGGCCTGCTGGTCGCCTGGGGTGCATGGCGGCATGAAAAGTCGCAGCGTAGCAAGAACATGGCGCAGTTGCGTGCGGGCCGTGGCGTTGTCTCAGGAGGTCTCACATGAAAGCGGCGACAATGACCAAGGCTCAGACCAGGCACCATCGCTGGGCCGTGTTGCTGCGCGTGCTGATGATCACGCTGGGCGGCTATGCGCTCACGGCGCTGGCCTGCGCCGTGATGGCCCATGCGCTTGTGGCCGTGGGCGCTATGCAGCGTGCACCTGCCGTGCTGCTTTCCACCTTGCTCAGCTTTGTGCTCTACACCGCAGTGACGCTCTGGGCCTTTCATGTGCGCAGCCTGCTGCGCGTGATGGCATGGATGGCGGGCTCGGCAGCCCTGCTGACAGCTGCGCTGCAGGCGCTGAAAGGTGTGGCATGAGTCTGTGGCAGGTGATGGCCTGCGCCCTGGCGCTGTGCTTGGCAGGCATGCTGGTGCTGAGCCAGGCCATGGACAGGCATTGCGATCAGCTTGTATCGCGTGGCGAGCCCGGGCCGGCGCTGCGGGTCGTGCTGCGCCTGGCGGGGGCGGCGCTGATGCTGCTCGCACTGTGGCTGTGCATGGGCTTGTGGGGTGCTGCGGTGGGAACCATCGTCTGGCTGGGCTGCCTCAGTGTGGCCTCGCTGGCACTCACATGGCTGCTCGCCTATGTGCCTGGGCCCGGTGCAATGCTGGTGGCCATGGGAGGTCTGGTCGCCTTGGCCGGGACGCTTTGGGTGGCATTCACGGGATGAGTTATACGGCATGACCGCATGGACATTCCCTCGGGCTTTAGCCGGGCGATTCGCAATAGATGTGCGACTCGGGCGGTCGTTGTAAAAACCTGTGTGGGCAATCGTTGTGGCTATTGCCGATCTGGCAAGCCCTTGGGCGGGCGCAGAATGTGGGTCTTCGCCCATTTTTGCAGCCGCCCCGAAACGATTGCCCGCCCATGCAGCAAGAGCCAGATTTCTTCCACAACCTCAATGAAGAGATGCGCGATGGAAAGCGCTGGCTGGAGCGGACGGTGGTGCTGGCCTATGCCGCGGCAGCGGGGCTGAGCGTGGTGGCTTTCACGCTGCTGGCCGAGGCGGCTTTCGGCTTTTTCGAGAGCATCTACCACGGCGTCCATGGCTGGCTGGTGCTGATCTGGATGCCGGCCATCACGGCGGCAGCGGTCTGGGCCACGCGCAAATGGGCTCCGGGTGCCAGCGGCTCGGGCATCCCGCAGGTGATTGCCACGCTGGAGCCATCGGTCGATGCCAGTCTGCGCAAGCGCTTTGTGTCGCTGTGGCTGTCGTTTGCCAAGATCGTGCTGTCCAGCGCGGGATTTCTCGCTGGGCTGTCGATAGGGCGCGAAGGGCCGTCGGTGCAGGTGGCTGCAGGTGTCATGCATTCGGCGCGGCGCTGGCTGGGCCCCAAGTCCGTTATCAACACCCATGCCTTGCTGGTGGCTGGTGGGGCGGCAGGTATTGCAGCAGCCTTCAACGCCCCGCTGGCGGGCGTGGTGTTTGCCATCGAGGAGCTCTCGCGCAAGCTGGAGTCGCGCTCCAGCGGACTCATCATCGCAGCCATTGTGCTGGCCGGTCTGATGGGGGTCTCGGTCTTCGGCAATCTGAGCTATTTTGGCCGCATCCGCGTGGCCGAACTCGGCTGGCGTGACCTGCTGCCTTGTCTTGCAGTGGCGCTGACCTGCGGCGTGCTGGGCGGCCTGTTCGCCAAGCTCATGACCCACTCGCTGACCTCGTCCACCGAGCGCCTCAACAAGCTCAGGTCACGCTTTCCGATCCGCTTTGCCGCAGTGCTGGCCCTGCTGATTGCCGTCATTGGCGTGGTCACCGGCGGCGCCACCTTTGGTGCGGGCTCCGAAGCCGTCAAGCATATGTTGCAGGGCGAGGCCGATGTGCCCGAGTTCTATGTCACGCTCAAATTCATCGCCACCTGGCTATCGGCCTGGGTGGGCGTACCCGGCGGTATCTTTGCGCCCTCGCTGTCGATTGGTGCAGGCGTGGGGAATAACGTTGCATCGATTGTTGGAACTACGGATATAGCTCCTGCATTGATAGCGATGGGCATGGCTGCCTTTCTGGCGGCGGTCACCCAGGCGCCACTGACGGCTTTCATCATCGTCATGGAGATGGTGGACGGCCATGCACTGGTGCTGAGCCTCATGGCATCGGCCATGATCGCCAGCATGATCTCGCGCATGATTGCGCGGCCGCTGTATGAATCGCTTGCCCTGCACATGCTCCAAGTGGCAAGGGCCTCTTTGCCCAAGGAGCCGGAGCCAGAAGCCGCTGCGGCTCCGGCGGAGTCCACGCAGCCAGTGGCGCTGGATGAGTCATCCGAGACTGACTCACTGCAAAAATCGCGTCAAGTCTAGGCTGTCAGTTGAATCCATGGGCAGCGTCCACGCGGAATTGAACTAGCTTGGGCCAGCGGTGGTGATGCTTGGGTGAAGTCAGGAGTTCAGTTGATCCTGGGCGCGCGGCGCAACCGGTGAGCCGGGCCTACAGGCTCCTTGAGAGAGTCGCGGCGCATGGCGTTTCAGGCCCTAGCCTGAGCGAAGAGTCGCACGCAGTCTATTGACGCTGGATGCCGGACGGCAGTAGGAGTATTTTCGCCAACTCCTATATAAAGGCGTGAGGCGACCCATAGTGCTTCTCTGAGTGGCAAGTGTTATCGGGCAAGGTCTGGGGTTGATGCCATCCACTTTACCTACGTGGGGGTCGAAGCACAAACATACGCCAAGTCGCTCTTTTTATCGCCATGGCCTGGATTGGCTGTGCTCACGCAATACAGCCTGTCGAGGCGGGACTCCAGCCTTTGCTCGATCGCCAGAAGGGCATGCTGCATGAGCAACCACAACTCAATAAGTTGCTTCAAAGCACGATCACCGAGCCGAAAGTCCGAGCGGATGCTTACCGTGAGTACCTGATGGTCGAGCTTGAGAGGCAAGAGCTGGAATGTGATATCCAGGGAGCGAGAAGTTGGGCGAGTTCGCCATTGGTGACGTATGCGAGGCCTATGACTGAGACCACGTGCGGCGCCGGCCTGGCCTATCGTTCCGGCAAATCATCTCTTTCGACTTCCGACGCTAAGCGTTAAGCAAGCGTTCTGGATACGACTGTCGCTCGCCGCCCCGGCTGAAGCATGAGCGTCACAAGTGTCAGGTCCATGGGCTTGGACAGTCCGGACAGCCAGGAGTACGCCTGCTATATCAAGTGCGACCCGGTTTTCAGGTGTTACGCTTGTTTGCGCACCATCACATGCATGGCTCGTTCGCCCTGTCTCACTTCGGCGACCTCATAGCCAAGAGCCCGCATGTCCAAGCCTTGCCAGAGGTTTTCGCCGGCCCCCATCAACAGAGGACGTACAGCGAGGTGAATCTCATCGACCAGTCGCGCCTGCAGGAACTGTCGCACGGTGGCTACGCCGCCGCCTATGCGAATATCGCGATCACCTGCGGCTGCCTTGGCTTGCGCCAGCGCCGATGCAATGCCATCCGTGACGAAGTGAAAATCAGTGCCTCCCTGCATGCGCAGCGAGGGCCGCGCGTGGTGGGTCAGGACAAATGCGGGCACATGATAGGGCGGCTCATCGCCCCACCAGCCCTTCCAGCTTTCGTCGGGCCAATGGCCGCGTATAGGTCCGAACATATTGCGCCCCAGAATCCACGCGCCGATGTTCTCGAAGGAGCGTTCGGCCATCTGATTGTCGACACCTGTTTCGCCGATCTGAGACCCTCCATGCATGCGCTGAAAGACTTGGGTGGGGAAGAACCACTCAAGGATCTCAGGGCCACCGACGCCGAGCGGGTTCTGCAAATCCTGGTTGGGGCCGGCGGAGTAGCCGTCCAGCGAGATGCCGAAGCAGAGGACTTTGACTTTCATGACGGAACACCTTTCAAATTCGGGAGCGATGATCGATGGCCTCGATATCAACGTCTGTACTTAGCGTTTCCACATGCCTCGGTCACCCGTCGCATTGTTGAGCTCAGGGTGTTGGGTCCGAAGCCGCGTCTGACCGCTGCTTCGGGTATCCGCCTGAATGGATGCTGAGGCGGACTCAGTCATCCATCGCACTGCTCAGCTTGATCGCGACTCAAGCTATCCATTTTTCAACCGCATGACCCCACAAAGCCGCAGGCAGTACAGAACTGACAGCCATCTTTTTTGATCATGGCATGTGCTCCGCAGTCGGGACACTTTTGACCGCTGACTGAGGCATTGTTCTCGGGCGGAGATGTCGGCGTGGCCGCCGTGCTTGGTGCCGGCTGGGGCAGGCCGCGATTGGCGATGATGCTTTGAATCGCATAGGCCAGCAGCGCCACTTCGCTGTCATGCCAGAGCGGGATGCGGCTGCCGTCGTCACGCGTCCTGCTGCCGTAGCGCACCGGGCCGCGATCCCAGGCCACTTTGCGCAGATCGGCCAGGGCCTTGTCGAGAAAGCTGCCACGCGCGGCCAGGCTCAGGCTGCGCATGGTGGCCGTGATCCATTGCTGGCTTTCCCCGGTCTGGCCCACGGGCATGAAGAATTCGATGGGACGCTCCACACCGTCGACCACCATGAAGCTGACGACCAGATAAAGACGCCGTATGCCGTCATGCGTGAAATACTCGATCTTGTCCACCACGGCATTGAGCGGACCCTCGGGGCGGCGCTCGATCACGGCCGTCATGCCGCTGCTGCTAACCGAGTTGATAGCAGCCTGCGATTTATCGGTAGGCGCTTGGGAGGGGGCGGGGGCTGAATCGGTAGACAGAACCGCGCCCAGCGTGTCGTTGGGACGGTAGGTGGCACAGCCTTTGAGGCCGACCTCCCAGCACTCCATATAGAGGTGCTTGAAGTCCTCGAAGGGATAGTCTGCCGGGATGTTGACGGTCTTTGAAATCGATGTGTCGATAAAGGGCTGCACGCAGCGCATCATGGCCACATGCTCGCTGGCGCTCAGCTCCAGCGCACTGACAAAGCACTCGGGCAGCGGGGCATCATCGCCGTGCATGGCTTTGTACAGGCGGTAGGCATGTTCCTGTACGGTGTAGAACTGCTCGCCGCCGTCGGCCGTGCGCTTTTTGCGCGTATAGGTCCAGGAAAAAGCGGGCTCGATGCCGTTGGACGCGTTGTCGGCAAAGGCCAGTGACACGGTGCCCGTGGGGGCGATGGACAGCAGATGGCTGTTGCGCAGCCCATGTTTTTTGATGGCAGCGCGCAACTCCTTGGGCAAGCGTTTGGCAAAGCCGCTTTTCAGATACTGCTTGGCGTTGAACAGCGGGAAGACACCTTTTTCCCGTGCCAGCTCCACCGACGCGGCATAAGCCGCATCGCGCATGGCGCGAGCTATTGATGCGGCCTGCTGCAGGCCTGCATCGCTGGCGTAATGCAGGCCCAGCAGAATCAAGGCGTCGCCCAGCCCAGTGAAGCCCACGCCGATGCGGCGCTTTTGCTGTGCCTCGCGCTGCTGCTCGGGCAGGGGCCAGACGGTGGCGTCCAGCACATTGTCCAGCATGCGCACCTGAACCGCGACGGCGGCGCGAAAGGCCTCCATGTCGAAGAAAGCCTGAGGTGTGAACGCCTCGCGCACAAAGCGCGTGAGTATGACCGGGCCCAGATCGCAGCAGCCATAGGGCGGCAGGGGCTGCTCGCCGCAGGGATTGGTGGCGCCAATCTGCTCGGCATACCAGAGGTTGTTGTCGGCGTTGATGTTGTCGAGAAAAAGAATGCCGGGCTCGGCGAAGTCGTAGGCCGAGCGCATGATGGCATCCCACAGCGCGCGCGCGGGCTGGCTTTTATAGACCCAGAGGCCATCGTCACGGCGATGGGCGCCGGCCTGTATCTGTGCCTCGCTGGGACTGGCGACATGCACCAGCTCCCATTGGGCATCGTCCCTGACCGCCTGCATGAAGGCGCTGCTCACGCCCACAGACACATTGAAATTGTTCCAGCGGCCTTTTTGTCGCTTGGCGGTGATGAATTCCAGCACATCGGGGTGGTCAATGCGCAGCACACCCATCTGGGCGCCGCGGCGCGCACCGGCCGACTCCACCGTGGTACAGGATGCATCGAAGACATCGATGAAGGAGCAGGGGCCCGACGCAAAGGAGTTGGTGCCGCGCACCAGCGCACCGCGTGGTCGCAGATTGGAGAAGTCATAACCCACGCCGCCACCGCGGCGCATGGTCTCGGCTGCCTGAGAAAGCGCTGTGTAGATGCCGGGGTTTCCCTGGGTGTCGAAACCATTGGTGGCGTCGGCGACGGGCTGCACAAAGCAGTTGATCAACGTGGCCTTGGTGTCCAGCCCCGCCGCTGCCATGATGCGGCCAGCACCGATGGCACCGCGCTGCAGATTGACCAGAAATTGCTGCTCCCAATGCGTCTGAAGCTCAGGCTGTTCAACAGCTGCCAGGGCTCGTGCCACGCGGGCAAACAGCTCTTGCTCGGATTGCTCGCCGTCGGCCAGATATTTCTCGGCCAGCACATCCTGGCTGATGGCCTGAGGAGGGAGTGTGTTCATGGCATGCCTCATGCTAATCGGATGTCGACTTTGTAGCGCAGACTGCTTGGTGGTGCTGTGACGCAGCGCAACATCGACGATGCACCAAGTGCCCAGAAGCCTCCATCGGCGCAACGGGCCTGCCCCCAAAATTGTGACAGACCCGCTGAAAATAGACGGAAAAGACCGAGTCGGCGTATGAGGGAGGGCACCGCGCAGGCCGAGCTTCAAACGGTATCGGCCGACAAGAGGGAGACGCGACGATCTATCGAAGGCTACGCGCGGGTCTGAATCATGTCCCCCTCAAAGCGCGCAGCGGCATTCACGACCGCCATCACCGATGCGGTGACGATGTTCGCGTGCATGCCTACGCCAAACCGTGAGCCGGGCACGCCAGGCCATGCGGCTTCGATGATGGCAACGGCACAGGCGTCGGCGCCGTTGCCCAGGCTGCGCTCTTCGTAGCTGTCGATGCGCAGCGGCAACTCCAGTGCAGCGACGGTGGCTGCAATAGGGCCGTTGCCGATGCCTTTGCGCAGCCTGGGTTGCCCGTCGGCATCGTGCCAGTGCAGTTCGATACCCTGGCCTTGCGGGCTGTCGAACAGGCGGTGGCTTTCATAACGCAGTGACCGGGACCCGGCTTGGGCATGCAGGTAGGTGGCTTCGAACAGCTCCCAGATCTGTGCGCTGCTAAGCTCGGTTTCGCTGCTGTCGGCCCAGGCCTGGACGATGGCGCTGAACTCGATCTGCATGCGCCGCGGCATGATGATGCCCCTGTCCTTCTGCAGCAGGAAGGCAATACCGCCCTTTCCGGATTGGCTGTTGACGCGCACGATGCTGTCATAGGTACGTCCCAGGTCCTGCGGGTCTATGGGTAAATAGGGTACGCGCCATGGGGCGTCGGGTTGTTGCGCCGTAAAGCCCTTGGCAATCGCATCCTGGTGCGAGCCCGAAAAAGCCGTGAACACTAGATCGCCCACATAGGGGTGGCGCGGATGTATGGGCAGGGCCGTAGAGGCTTCGGCGATGCGAGCCACGGCAGCGATGTCGGAGAAATCTAGGCCCGGAGCAATGCCCTGGGTGTAGAGGTTCAGAGCCAGCGTCACCAGATCCACATTGCCGCTGCGCTCGCCGTTGCCGAACAAACAGCCTTCCACACGCTGGGCGCCGGCCAGCAGGGCCTGCTCGGCACAGGCCACGCCGGTGCCTCTGTCGTTGTGGGGGTGTACCGAAAGCGTGATGTGCTCGCGCCGTGCCAGACGCCGGTCCATCCATTCGATCTGGTCGGCAAACACATTGGCGGTGGAAACCTCCACCGTGGTCGGCAGGTTGATGATCATGGGGCGCTTAGGATCGGCATCCCAGGCTGCAATGGCGACATTGCACACGTCCAGGGAAACGTCCAGCTCGGCCATGCAAAAGGTTTCCGGGGAGTACTGCAGCACCCATTCGGTTTCGGGGTGCTGCCCGGTCAGTTGCCTGAGGTAGCGTACATGGTGCCCCACCATGGCAATGATCTGCGGCACTTCCATGCCAAAGACGATTTCGCGGAAGGCTGGTGCCACGGCGTTGTACAGATGCACGATCACGCGGCGTGCGCCGGCCACGCTGCGCACCGTGGTGGCAATCAGGTCCTCACGCAGTTGGGTGATGACCATGGGTGTGACGTCGTGCGGAATCAGTTGCGCTTCGATGAGGTGGCGCACGATGTCGAAGTCGGTCTGGGAAGCGGAGGGGAAGCCGATTTCAATTTCCTTGAAACCGATGGCGACCAGTTCCTCGAACAGTCGCAGCTTGCGCTCGCGGTTCATGGGTTCGAACAGCGCCTGGTTGCCGTCGCGCAAATCGGTCGAAAGCCATACGGGCGCTTGCGTCAACGTACGGGCAGGCCATTGGCGGGTGGGCAAGTCCACAACGGGAAATGCGCGGTATTTGGTAGAGGGATCAGCCAGCATAGAGACCTTGGAATGGGTTGCAACAATCACCTGGTCTCCCTGCCCGGATGGAGCTGGCTAAGGCCGGGGTCTGGGAAGACCAGGATGGGACCATGCGCGAACGCGTGCATGCAGACCCCGACCAGATGTCAGAGCCAGTAGGCGTAGCGAAAGCGGGTGGCAGTGTTTCACGGCAAAGTGCGGGTTGATGCAGACAGTGGGGCTACTTTATGTCGTCAACGGTATAGACTTCTATCGATAGATATTCATTTGTTGTAGAGATTTGGACATCTCATGGGTTTTGCCTCCCCCGAACATGGCGCGCATGCGCTGGATTTGCAGCATGCCCAGGCCTCTCCACTGCCTGTCACGGGCGTGGAACAGCGCTATCCGCCCGGTCATGTGGTGCCCCTGCACAGCCACGCGCGTGGCCATCTGATCTATGCCTCGGAAGGCGTGTTGCTGGTCGAGTCCCCCAGCGGCCAATGGCTGGTTCCGCCGACGACGGCAGTGTGGCTGCGCCCGGGCATGCTGCACCGGATCACGGCGACCACGGCGGTGCGGGTCTATGGCCTGTTCGTCGACGAGGCCTGGTCCGCACAGTTGCCGGCCCAGGACGGCGTGCTGCATGTCGCGCCGCTGGTGCGCGAGCTGATGACAGCCCTGGTAGCATTGCCCCACGAGGGGCCGCATAGGCCGCGCGATGCCTTGCTGGGCAGTTTGCTGCTGGAGGAACTCAGCGCCCTGGCCCCGCTGCCGTATTACCTGCCCTGGCCCCAGGATGCGCTGATGCGACGTATCTGCGAGAGCATGCTGAGTGCACCGGCGCAGCGCACCACGGTGGAAGCCCTGGCGCGGCAGCACGCGCTCACGCCCAAGACGCTGCATCGCCGCTTTCTGAAAAGCACCGGAATGAACTGGGGCAGGTGGTATCAGCAGATGCGCCTGATGGCCTCCATCCCCCAGTTGCTGCAGGGCATGGCCATCACGACCGTGGCACTGGAAAGCGGCTATGAAAGCCATAGCGCATACTCGGCTGCATTCCGCAAGCAGTTCGGCCGTTCGCCGTCGGAATTCGCAGCTAGGGCGGACAGAGCAACGTTGCGTTAGCCGGTCCTGCAGCGCCCAGCGCCGTGGCTTGCGTAGCCGATGTCTGTCGCAACAGCATCTTTTGCTCCCCAAAAAAATAGCTTTCAACGCTTGTTCGTCAAGCGTTGAAAGCTATTTTTAATAATGAAGGCGGATTAGAGCTTCTTCACCAGCACCTGGCTCTTGCGGCCCCAGTTGTACTTGGCCTTGCGGGCCTCGGGCAGCCATTCGGGCTCGACAGGCTGAAAGCCGCGCTTGATGAACCAGTGCATGGTGCGCGTGGTCAGCACAAACATGGTTTCGCAGCCCAGGGCGCGTGCGCGCTGTTCGATGCGCTTGAGCAGCTTCTCGCCATCGCCCGTACCCTGGCTCTTGGGAGAGACGGTGACGGCGGCCATCTCGGCGGTCTTGGCTTCCAGATAAGGGTGCAGGGCGGCACAGCCGAAGATCACGCCGTCGTGTTCGATGACGGTGTAGCTGGCGATGTCGCGTTCGATCTCGGTGCGGTCGCGCTTGACCAGCGTGCCGTCGCGCTCGAAGGGCTCGATCAGCTGAATGATGCCGCCCACGTCGTCGATCGTGGCCTCGCGCAGTTCTTCGAGCTTTTCGTCAATGACCATGGTGCCGATGCCGTCGTGCACATAGATCTCCAGCAGCAGCGCTCCGTCGGTGGAGAAGGGCAGGATGTGGCTCCGTTCCACGCCATGCTCGCAGGCGCGCACGCAGTGCTGCAGATAAAAGCCCACATCGGTAGGCTGCTGCGCAGGCGGGAGCTGGGCCAGCAGGCGGCGCGCGGCGTCCAGCGGCAGCTCGGTATCGATGGGGTTGTTCTCGTCGGCCGGGCCGTTGGGGTCCATGCGCACGCCGGGCACTTCGGTGAGGAACAGCAGCTTGTCGGCCTTGAGCTCGATCGCCACGCGGGTGGCCACTTCTTCCATGCTGAGATTGAAGGCCTCGCCCGTGGGCGAGAAGCCGAAGGGCGAGACCAGCACCATGGCTTCGGAGCCCAGTGCGCTGCGAATGCCTTCCACGTCGACCTTGCGCACCAGGCCGGAGTGCATGAAGTCCACGCCGTCGACGATGCCCACGGGACGGGCCGTGAGGAAGTTGCCCGAAATCACGCGCACGCGCGCACCGGCCATGGGCGTGTTGGGCAGTCCCTGGCTGAAGGCGGCTTCGATCTCGTAACGCAGCTGGCCGGCCGCTTCCTGGGCACAGTCCAGCGCAATGGAGTCGGTGACTCGCATGCCGTTGTAATAACGCGGCTCCTGGCCCTTGAGGCGCAATTGCTCGTTGACCTGGGGGCGGAAGCCGTGCACCAGCACGATCTTCACGCCCATGGCCTGGATCATGGCGAGATCCTGGACGATGGAGCTGAGCTTGCCCGCATCAATGGCTTCACCGGTCAGGCCCACCACAAAGGTCTGGTGTCGGAACTTGTGGATATAGGGGGCCACAGACCTGAACCAGGGAACAAAGGTGAAATTGAAGACGGTGGACATGGCAGTGCGCGAAAACCTCGAAAGCGGGAAAAAAGGCCTGCGTCGGGTATTACGCAGGCCTGAGGCGCAAAGTGTAGCGGTTACTCGCTTGCCTTCGCCGGTTGCATCAGGGTTTTGTGCGCGCTGATCGCACAGTTTGTGGCTTTTGTGGCGCGATGTTTTCAAAAAATGACGATTTGTATTTGAGCAGAGCTCCTGAGGGCAGTCAGCGCCGAACCCATGCGAGGCAAAGATAGACACTCGGTCAATCGTCCGGTTGTCGTTTGTGCAGATCTATCCCTACGTTTCATTTCACGGCGCATTCTTTGACCACGTCGAGAGGGGGCTCCGGCTCAAGTTGTCAATCCAAGCGTCATGGAGTGAGCACATGCCCTCTGCAGGCCATTGCCGTCCTTGTGCATTAGATCAAAGAGCTTGAGATTGCTTTCTGGATATCTAGTCCGAGAGGCGAATCCGAACCACTGTTGGAGCCCTCACATGTTGCCGGCCATCATGGGCAGGATCATGCGCACCACTCGAATGATGGCAGGACCCAGAACCACCATGATGATGGCCGGGAAGATGCAGGTCACCAGCGGAAACAGCATCTTGGTGGGGATCTTGGCAGCGAGTTCTTCGGCGCGCATTTGCCGTTTGTGGCGTAGATCGTCCGAGAAAACCCGGAGCGATTCGCCTATGCTGGTACCAAATCGGTCTGCCTGCGTCAGCATGGCCGTAAAAGTGTGAATCTCATCTACACCGGTGCGGGCGGCCAGATTTCGCAAGGCTTTTTCTCGAGTGCTGCCGGCACGCATTTCCAGGTTGGTCCAGTGGAGCTCCTCTGCCAGGGCTTCACTTTTGATGCGAATTTCCTCAGTTACCTTGCCCAGCGCGGCATCCAGGCCCATGCCTGCTTCTACGCAGACCAGCATCAAATCGGCGGCATCGGGAAAGTTTTCAAAGATCTCGCGCTTGCGACGCGAGGCCATCCAGTGCAAAGCCAGATTGGGCAGGTAGCAGGCCACAAGCGCTGCAACCGAGGGGTAGAACAATAGCTGGGTGTTGTCTGCCTTGCTGGCTGCTCGCATGAGCGAGTACACCGCCAGTCCCAAAGCAAGAGGCAGCAGCGTTTTGACTCCAAAGTACAGCAGTGGTGCACTCTCGTGGCGGATGCCGGCATTCAGAAAGCGCAGCCGTAATGGCGTTGCATCAATGTCTTTGGTGGGTGACGACAGGTGTGCAAATGGGCCGACCAGTTTGACGACTGTTTCTGTCCACCCCTTGTCCTGAGAGGTTGGTGTCAGTGCCTGTAAACGCCGCGCGGTAACTGTTGGCGTTGCCCAGAAGAACAAGGCTCCAGCAGCCAGCATGACGGCGGTGAAAGTGAGCAGGGCGACGATCAACATGGAGGACTCCTTGCGTTTCAGATGGGCTCATACCCTGATACGGGCGATGCGGCGCAGCAGCAACAGACCTATGACCATCAGTGCGGCCAACCATTTCAGAATGGTGATGCCAATAGGGTCAGTCCAGAGCGGACGCATGAATTCAGGGTTCATTAGATTGAGCAGAGCGGCCAGTCCAAATGGCATCAAACCCAGGATCCAGGCCGACATTCGCCCGTCAGCGGAGAGTACGCGGACCTTGGCATGGAGCTTGAGCCGCTCGCGGATCAGGCGACTCAGGTTGCTGAGCATCTCGGTGAGGTTGCCGCCAGATTCGCGCTGTATCAGTACGGCGACAATGAAGTAGCGCAAATCTGTAATCGGTACCCGCTCACCCAGATTGGTCAAGGCCTGCTGTAGCGATGTGCCATAGTTGATTTCGTCATGCACCAGGCGGAACTCGTCGGCGATAGGCTCGGTCAGTTCCTCTCCAGCCATTTGCAGGCTTGCGGAAAATGCGTGGCCAGCGCGCAATGCTCGCGCTATAAGGTCCAGCGCTTCTGGGAGTTGGTGCTCCATACGTTTCAGGCGCTGCAGTCTTTTGCGTTGCAGAAACAGCCATGGAAGGGACCCCAACACCAAACTTGAAAGCACGCCCAACTCCATGGGCTGGCGAAGCATGATGGTTGTCAGCATACCTAGCGCAAACAGCATCGCACTGCCGAGCAGCAAGCCCGAAACCGTCCAGTCCAGGCCTGATTGAACAATGAAACGGTCTAGTTGGTGTGCGCGCGGAATGGTTTGCAGCACACGCTGCATACGGGGTATATCGCTTAGGACGCGTTCCTTGACAAGTTTGGTCTGTGTACTGTTGTCATCGGCTGCGGACAATGCCCGCAGGCGGCGTTCCAGCCGCTTTGCCTCGGGACTCTTGTACTGCTTCCAGATCGTGTGCAGTGCTTCCAGCAGCAGGAGCACGGCTACAAACACCAGACCGATGATTACCAGGACCGAGTGCGAAGAGAAAAAGGACAGCATGGCAGCTCCTTTTTACCGAGTTCATTGATAGTGACGCTCTGGAGCGAAGATGCTGTCGGGCAGCGCAATGCCGAAGCCTTTGAGCCGATCGGCGAACTTGGGCCTGACACCCGTGGCGTGAAAATACCCCTGGACTTCACCATTGGCGCCGACGCCGGTCTGGGTAAAGGCAAAGATCTCCTGCATGGTCACTACATCGCCCTCCATGCCAGTGATCTCCTGGATGCTGGTGATCTTGCGTTTGCCATCCGTGAGCCGGAGTGCCTGCACGACTACCGTTATGGCCGATGCAATCTGTTGGCGTGCGGCCTGATGCGGCAGATTGAGGCCTGCCATGCCGACCATGTTCTCTAGTCGTGCCAAAGAGTCGCGTGGCGTATTGGCATGGATGGTCGTCAATGAGCCTTCGTGGCCGGTGTTCATGGCCTGCAGCATATCTACCGCTTCGGCGCCCCGGACTTCGCCGATGATGATGCGATCAGGCCGCATGCGCAGTGCGTTACGCACAAGGGATCGCTGCGTGATTTCGCCACGGCCCTCTATATTGGGTGGGCGCGTTTCCATGCGCACCACATGAGGCTGTTGCAGTTGCAGCTCGGCCGCATCCTCGATGGTGACCACGCGTTCCGTTGTAGGAATATAGCTGGAGAGAATGTTGAGCAGCGTTGTCTTGCCGGCCCCGGTTCCGCCAGAGATGATCATGTTCACCTTGGCCTTGGCCAGAGCCTCAAGAACCAGGGCCATGCCAGGTGTCAGGCTTTTGAGATCGTTGATCAAATTCTCCATGCGCAGCGGGATATGGGCGAAGCGCCGGATCGACATCATTGGGCCATCAAGGGCCACGGGCGGAATGACCGCATTCACGCGCGAGCCATCTGGCAGGCGGGCATCGACCATGGGGCTGGATTCGTCGATGCGTCGGCCTATGCGTGAGACGATCTTGTCAATGATGCGCAGCAAATGCTTTTCATCGGTAAAGACAACGGGCGTCAACTCCAAGCGGCCCCGGCGTTCCACATAGATCCGGTCGTAGCGATTGACGAGGATGTCCGATACCGCTGGGTCGGCCATCAACAGCTCGAGTGGACCGAAACCCAGCATCTCGTGCTGGATATCTCGGATCAGCATTTTTCTTTCAAGATCGTTGATGGCCGCGGAGTCCTCGGACAGTAGTCGCTCGGTCATGGTCGCAATTTCTTGCTGCAGTGTCTGCACGGATACTGCATCCAGGGCAGCAAGATCAAACCGCTCCAGCAGCTTGGCATGAATGCGGCTTCTGAGTGCCAGATAGGCCGCAGAGTGACCATAGATGGGGGTGGATGGCGGAGGAGGCTCTGTTGCGGGCATGGCCGACATATCTGCGGACTCAGACACGACCTGCAGCAGAGGCTTGGGCGTGCGTGTCGATGGCGCGGTCAAGAAATCTCGTAGTGACATGACAGTCTCCTTCTGCAATACGGATGCCTACGCCCGGCGAAAGAGCCGGTTCAAAAAATTACCGTTTTCTTCATGAGCCCGAGGTGACAGTGCATCGGCCCAGGCCGTCAGCTCGCGCACCACGCTGCTGCTGCGAGCGGATTCAGCCAGCGGCGCTCCAGCATTGATGGCTGCTTGTACTTCCTGGGCAGAGTCGGGAATGCTGCGCCATTGCTGTTCCAGGCCCAGGGTCTTGCGCACTTCAGACAGCCCGATTTCGCTGCGCCTGTCCACCCTGTTCAGCACCGGATGCAGGCGGCTTTCCGGGTAGCCCAGATCGTGGAACATGCGCAGCAGCTTTTGCGCATTGCGCACGGCGGGTACGTTGGGCAGCAGCACAGGAACAATGCACTGCGCTTTGTCGAGCACGCGTAGAGCCAATGGGTCCAGCACGCGCCCCATGTCCAGCAGCACGAAGTCGTAGTGCGTGGCAGCCAGTTGCACGATGGCCTCAATATGCCCGGGCTCCACCTCCATGGCATGCATGGCATCTTCGGGGGCCGCCAGCACATGCAGACGCGGTGTGATCTTTACCGTGCTGGCCGTGAGAAAAGAGGCGTCAAGGCGGTGAAGGTCGCGTGCCACATCCGCCAATGTCGAGCTTGGTTTGCCTTCATGCAGGTAGGGCAGCGCATCGCCAAACTGCAGATTCAGGTCGATCAACAGCACGGAGTGCTTTTGCGCCAGCGCCCAGCCCAGATTGGTGGCCAGGAAAGTGGCGCCGGCACCGCCCTTGCAGGGCAGAAAGGCCATGACTTGCCCTTGTGCACGGTTGGGGGAGCTGTCCTGCAATTTGCTGGCAAGGCGCTGAACGGCATCGGCCAGTGCCTGCGGCGGCGGCGGTGATGGCAGAACCTCGCGCACGCCCGCCCGCATGGATTGCAGCAGAAACTCAGGTGTTTGCTGGGCGCACAGCAGGACCACGGCCATGCGTGGGTGATGGGTGGTTACCTGCTCCACCGGGGCCAGGTCTGCGGGGTCGCAGCACATACCATCGACGATCATCAGATCCGGCAGCTCCTGCTCGGCAATCGTGGGCATTCGGGTCTTGCCGCCCTCGAAGGTCTGCACCTGATGCGATTGCTCTTGCAGCACATGGGCCATCTCGCTGAGATGGGCGGTGTTGGGGGAGATGATGGTGATTTTCATACGAGTTCTCGCTGGTCAAGGAGTGCATTCCGAGCGGGCGTTGATGTCCTGGTACATGATTTCACGTGGCAAGGTAGTGCTAAATCCCGGCATGTCGATGACCGTCTGCGCCGCCGATCCCACAATGGGCGCGATCCATTGGAACTTCAGGCCGTCTTTGGGGATGCTTACCGTGACGCTCTGGCAGGTGGCAGTCGTGCAGCTGTCGGGTTTCCATATCACGTCCACAGCGGTGATCTGCGGCAGTCGATTTTTCATATAAGCCCGCACGCTATTTTTCTGATTCAGGTCATCGCACACCACCGCATAGCGAGCACCGGCGCGCGTGGCCTCGTTGGCCGCGGTCCAGGTATAGAGCAGGCGGCTGAAATCCACCACCCCCAGCAGGAACATTAGAAAGATCAGCAGCCCCAGGGCAAATTCAATGAGCGTGGCGCCGCGCTGTGCAAGGCGTTTCATGTTGGCATCCTCATTGTGGCGGCGATAGTGCCGAAGGTGATGCCGCCGCCGGTGAACAGCTGCAGGCCAAACACATTGGAAACCATGGACTGGAAGCGATAGCCGTTCACAGTAACGGTCACGGTGGTGCTGTCCAGTGGATAGGTGCCACTGGTCTGCCAGTTGCAGGTGATAGCCGCGCTGGCCAGGCCGGGGGCCAGTGGAGTGCCTTGAGAAAGGCTGCCATAACGAACCAAATTCGTGGCTGCTTGTGGACAGCTTGTGGGCGCGGGCGGCAACTGCACGGTCAGATAGCGCACGGCATCACGTACTGACTTGGTCACCGTGTTGTATTCATACAGAGCACGGCCAAACTCGATGACGATCATGCTAAGCATGATCATTAGGGGAATGGTCAGCGCCAACTCGATCAGCGCTGCTCCCTGTTGTGAACGGTGTTTGCGCATGGTGCTTACCTCACCAGTATGGGTACTACAGGGCCAGTAGTACCGCCTGCGTATCCGCTGCCTTTGCAGGGACTCTTAGGATCGTTGGCCAGACCCAGGTATTCGAACGCTGATGTCATGCTGGATGGCTGCAGGGGGGCCAAAATCAACATACACGCAAGTTCGTTATTGAATTGGTTAGCATTGCCTTTGATTACGGGGACTGTCACGACGCGGCGGTCAGCACCGTTGGCTTTTAGTACAGGCGCTTGCGATACTGTCTGGTAACCACCGTTGCCTACGCCGCAGTCCTCTGGATGGGTCGCACGGCCACAAGGCATGAAGGCCAGCCGTTTGTTCAAAAAATCCTGATAGACGTCGTGTCCCGGAGAATTGGATGTGGTGTAGGTGTAACTGGAGTAGTCGGGCTGGCCTGTGCTGGAGTAGTTCACACTCCCGTTTTTAATATCTGAATTGCTATAGATACCAAAGCGGTAATTCCAAACTGCGGCGATTTTGTTGGCCTGTGTGCCAGGTGTGAAGATGGCTCCGGGTTTGGGCGTAACGCAATAGCCGTTGAGCATATCGGCCTCGGTTGTGCTGGCATTCGTGCTGCCATTCAAGTTGCCCCAGGTCATGTTCTTGTCTTTGGACTTGCTGCCTGGGTCAAAAGGAATCCATTCGCCCACACTGGGCAGGCCAATATCCCAGCGAATTGCCACTGGAATGATGCAGGCAGACTGCGAAGAGACACGCGTCGCCACAGCCCGCACGCCCACGGCGCCGGTATTGGGCCAGGTGGTGCTATCGCCGGTAAATGCGCCCATGGCCTGCAACAGCCAAAGCTTGATGCTGCTCATGGTGTATTTGCATTCGGCATAGTGCGCTTTTTGGGCATCGGTGGTTCTTAGATATTCTTTGTCGCGAAAAATATCGATATCGCTGGCAGTGATCTTGCCTGCACCGTTCCAGCTTGTGGATTGCAGATTGGCGTTATTGGCATTGCCGGCAGCCATGCCTGCGCTCTGGGCGCGTGTAATGGCATCGGCCTGGCCATTGAGCTCGCGCGCCGCGGCCAGTGCGCAGCTGTCCACGGCGGTCTGCAGTTCGGTCTTGACGACAAATAGCCGGCCAAAATCCAGCGCGATGCCCATAAAGCCCAATAGAAACAGCATGAACAGGGCAAAGGTAATCAAAAAGGCACCATGCTGCCGCCGCAACGCGGCGGCAGAACCACGCAGGGGTCGGGCTGTGGGCCAGAAATGTGGGTGGTTTTTCATGGCGGATAGCGTGTTGATGGGTTTTATATGGAGAGCCACGGCAGCCCAGGCGGCCGCCATGGCTTCTTAAAAATTATGGAGCGGGAGCCGCACACGCCCCTGCGCCGTTCAAACACTGGGTGATCCGGGTGAGCCATTGGCTAAAGAAGGTGTCGGCGATAGATGACCTGATTAGGGTAATGAGGGCAATTGAAACTACTGCGACAACCAGCGCGTATTCAATGACCTGAGCGCCTTCTTCGTCGCGGACAAAGGACTGCAGGGATTGGGCAAATTGTTGAGCGATCTTGTTCATGGTGATATCTCCAAAGTAAGTAGGGAACCGAAAACGAACGGAAAACATCTACACGGATTGGATGCCGGTTTGCAGGGCCGGCGGTGATTGGCGTGCAAGGCCGCTATGCGATCTGCTCTCCTTTCAAATTCAATGGGGTGGAGCTGGTGAATCGGTCTCTGGAAATTACTAGGGCTAGGGTGTGCCGCCACCCCCGCCACCGCTGGAATTGCTGCTTAGCGCGCCACCAATATTGATGACATTGACTGCGCGCGGCGGGGTCTTGTAGCTCTGCTCGTAGCGGTCCATGGTGTGCGCCGTTGCGCGACCATCCATGCCGGTGGCGCTATCCACACCGACGCCAGGAGTCTTGCCGGCTTCAGGGTTGAGGGTCATCTGCATGCGTGCGGTGCGCACAGCCTCGCCAAAACGAGCGTCATAGTGGGGGGTTGTGCTGCCGCAGCCCGCCAGCAGGGCGGCGAGGGCCACGGGAAATAGAATGCTGCGTTCGATCATGGCTTGCCTCCGGTTCAGGTGGGCGGATTCAGGGGAGCGGGACGGTCGACAGAAGGTTCGACCGGTGCTTGGGGTTGCAGCTCTTGTGGCGTTGCAGCCGGAACAGGTGCTTGCACTGGTGTCGCGGTGGTGGCTGGCATGGTTGCAGCGGGTGCTGTTTTCGCGGCAGGTGCGGGCTCGGAACTCTCCAGTGCACCGTTCAAGTAGCGCTCGGCGCGTGAGGGCGGGACATGGTTGTCGGTGGGCACTCTGGGCACTTCTGCCAGAGCCTGTACCAGGCGCGGAGTGATGATGAACATCAACTCGGTCTGATCGGTCTGGAACTCGGTGCTGCGGGCCAGTGCGCCGAGAACCGGTATTTCCCCCAGCCCCGGAAAGCGTTTGACGGCCTCGGTGATGTTGTTTTTGATAAGACCGGCAATGACCAGACTTTGCCCGTCATTGAGCTGCACCGTGGTATCTGCGCGTCGCACCGAAAGCGAGGGAATGACGGAGGTGACGCCATTGATGGCGGTGAAGGGCGAGCCTGTCTGAGACAGGTCGGACACTTCTGAGACCAGCTTGAGATTGACGCGCGAGCTACCCAGTACGGTGGGCGTGAACTTGACGCCGATGCCGAACTCTTTTTCCTCCAGTGTCATCACTGGCACGCCGTTGGTATTGCTCTGCGACACGGGAATAAAGATCTTGCCGCCCGAGAGAAAGCTGGCCTGCTGGCCGCTGATGGCCATGATGTTGGGTTCGGCCAGGATGCGGACCAGGCCGTCGTCCTTCTGGCCGTCGATGTTGAGCGAGGCCTTGCCGATGCGCAGGGCACTCAACAGCGCGCTGCCGCCACTGAGGAAGTTGGAGGCAATGGTGTAGGTGTTCTGACCATTGATGGTCTGTTTGGCGAAGCTGGCGCCGAGCTTGTCGAGCAAGGTCTTGCTGACCTCGGCAATCTTGACTTCCAGCATCACCTGATGCGGTGAGGTGGTGCGCAGCAGGTTGACGATCTTCTTGCTGTCGCTGTAGGCGCCGGCGAGCGTCACCACATCGTCCAGGCGCAGCGGATTGCTGATTTCTCCGCTGAGCACCAGGGCATTGTCGGCGCCCTGGACGCGGATGCTGCGTTCCTCTGGCATGAGCTCGCTGAGCTTGGCCTGCAGCGGTCCTGGGTCCATGGTAACGATCACGTCCTTGATAAAGCAGGCACCCTGGGCGTTTTGCAGGATGACGTTCATGGAGCCGGACTTGCGGCCGCGAAAGAACAGGTCTCGCGGGCTGAGCAATTGCACCTCGATATCACCCATGCCGTTCTGCATTTGCGGCTGGCTATTCGCGGCCATGGGTGCTGCTGCCTGGCCCGCTCCGGGCGTCTGGCCGCTGACCAGGATGCGCGCCATGGGCGAGCTCAGCGGAATGACCACGGACTTTCCCAGCGTGACGGTGGTCGGATCCTCCGTGCGGATGGCCGTGCAATTCCTGGCGGGCAGGGTGTTGCGGGGCGCTGCGGGAGCAGCCGTAGCTACAGGGCCGGGGGGCTGGGCAGGTGTGCCCGCAGATTGGGCCAGCACAGGCGTGGAGCTGGCGAGCAGCATGCTGGCTGCTATATATAAGTGATGATGTTGCACGGCCGACCTCTCTTAGTTGTTGCGAGTAGAAGATCAGAAGCAGTTGAGAGTGCGAGCACCGCCCTGGATGACCTCGACACAGGTGGCCGTCGAGGGCTGAGGTGCAGGCCTGGCTCGCTGCATTGCGGGTTTGGCAGTCGCTGCGACCTTGACGGGTGCAGGGGTTGGCTCGGGTGTTCCAAACAGCTGGTGCTTGGTGATGCCCGCAGTGCTGGTGGGATCTTTGTCAATCTGGTTGCGCAGCACCAGTGAGAGATTGCCCACGCTGCGTGCAAGATCGAGTTTTAATCTCGAACCTTTTCAAAAACGTAAACAGTGCTGGCCGACGAAGGGTTCAAGCTCCACTCTCTCCTCTGGAGCGCTGCTTTTTGAGATGCCTAGGCCTTGTTTACTTTTTTTTTGTGAGAAGCTACGGAGAGAAATTTATCGTCCAAGCTTTGAAAAGAGTAAACAGATTGAGCACTTATCAACTTCGCACTTTGGAGATGGAGTCAGGCGAGCGTTTGCGGCTGCTTTTTTCTGCTACATCATCCGAGCCTCTGTACGACGCACTGATGTTCAATTTATTCATGCTGCGAGCGAGAGGCCTTGCTCACAGAACGGTGGATCAGGCACTTAGGAGCGTGATGCTCTTGCTGACCGTTTTCGACAAGTGTGAGGTCGACTTGGAGCGCTGTCTTAGAGAGCGTGTGTCGCTGAAGGACTATGAGCTGGAAGCTGTATTTGATGCCTGTTCCTATGAACTATCAGAGATTCAAAAGTGGCAATCTTTGAAATTAGTTGCTGGTGCAAAAAGCATAGTCAGAATAAGCGAGCATGCGCGTATGCGGTCAGGAATCAAGCCGTTGAAGCAAGTTCAAGAGCAGACGAGAACAATTCGACTTCTGTACATACGTAAGTATCTCGAGTGGTTGGTAGAAACAAAGCAATTTGAATTCCCAATTGATAGCGTTGAGTACCACCATCTACTTACTCAGAAAAATGTAATCAAGAAGTTTTTCAGCGAAAGGACTCCCTCCACCAGGAGCCGTAACACCTTAGACCAGCGCAGTGGCCTCGAGCCCAGCGTCAGGGCTCGTTTGTTGGAGGTCATTGAAATTGACCATCCTGAGAACCCGTGGGGTCGCTGTGTTCGTGAACGCAACAGGCTTATTGTGCTTTGGTTCTACCACACTGGCGTACGCAGAGCTGAGCTTCTGGGCGTGAAGGTTGCGGACATCAATTTTCAGCAGGCTGAGGTCCTGATAGCCAGGCGCCCAATTGACGTTGAAGACTCTCGACGCGATAAGCCTGATGCCAAGACTAGGGATCGTGTATTGCCGATTGCGAGAACGCTAGCGAAGGATACGCACGACTACGTTGTGAAGGCTCGGCGCCGAACGGGCCGAGCTCGCAGTCATCCATTCCTGCTTGTCGCAACCGGCTCAGGGAGTCCGTTGACGCTCTCAGCAGTGAATGCGGTTTTCGCAGCCCTGAGACGAAAGGTACCGGGAATCCCCGATGACTTCTGCCCACATGTACTTCGGCACACCTGGAACGACCGATTCTCTGAACTTTCGGACAAGGAGCGTTTTGAACCTGCTGAGGAGAAAAAAATACGCTCGAATTTGATGGGGTGGTCAGAGACCTCAAGCACTGCCGAAACCTACACACGCCGTCACGTGAGGCGCAAGGCACGCAAGGCTAGCTTGGCAATGCAAGATGGTGCTTTTGGTGATATCGAGATTTGAGCTAACGCTCCCATTCAGCTTAGTTTGAATTCGTGCCGTAGTCCCATGTCAGTTACACCATGACTGCACGGGTGGAGCATATGACAAGCGGTTATCACATCCAGGCTTTGGCTCTCCGCAGGCTCTATGGAGCTTTGATTGGGGTTCAAGCTTGATGATCTGCGTATTGACCATCTGTGCAGGTTGCGGCTGATGAAGCTGCTGGTCGTGACCGGCTGAGTTCGGCCAGAAGCAGCTGTGCACCGTGCGATCACGAACGGATGGTACAGGCTGGGCACGGGCGTTCGCCGTTCTAAAGCGAATGTCAGCAGCAGCTGGAACCGGTCTTTGACCTTTCTCGTGCGAAGTGATTCCTCTCGTCACCGACAACTCTCAGTCGGAATCTGTAGCCGGCCCGGTCGGCTAAAGAGGGAATGACCTTGGTCTTCGTGCAAAACTCCGTCACCAATCGTCCTTCATCATAACGCCACGCGCCAGTCCGACTGACGAGGAGTTTTCATTAGAGCTTGTGCCCCTTGAGCAGGGGGCATTGCGGCCAAAGCGGATCGAGGATGAGCGTGTGGACTTTTGCTCGCGTGATGCCGACGCGAAGCACACGTCGGCTTTTGGGATACGGAGCCGCGTCGCCTCGCCAAACGAAAGATGACTCGACGGCGGGGCCGGTCCGACGAGCTTCGCGGACGAGGATTACTCCGTCGAACTGCTTGCCTGTTGATTTCCACCCAGAAGTGACCCACTAGCCCCCGGTTTTTCCATCTCAATCTGACCCACGCATTAACCCTAGCC